>JAEWJD010000269.1 GCA_023386765.1 Pseudomonadota bacterium
CGCTGACCCTGCGTGGCGCTGCAGCCAGCCAGTGGCAGAATCAGGGCCAGGTGCAAGCCAAGGGCAACCTCGACCTATACGGGCAGACCCTGCAGAATGCCGGCGCGCTCACCCTGTCGGGAAATCTGACGCTGGGCCGTCAGGCGGGCGATGTGGCCGGCCCCGCCGTGAGCTTCCAGAACCAGTCTGGGGTGGGGGCGGTAACGGTCGGGGGCAATCTGGTGGCGCGCGTGGATCACTTCGACTCCAAGGCTTCCTTCGAGGTCGAGCGGCTCAACAGCAACAACACCGAGTACGCCGAACGCGGCACCTATGGCAGCTGCCTGGGCAGCGGGCACGGTTCCTGCCGCGACAATTTCAATGCGGCCGGGAACAAGACGGTGGTCTGGTATGGCAGTGGCGGGGTCATTCCGGTCTATGGGCTGGCCGGGCGCAATGGCGCCGATGTCACCACCACGACCACCCAGATCCGTTCCGGCACCTATCGCGATGCCCCGATCAAGGTGGGGGGGGATCTGAGCGCCACCGGCCAAGGCCGTGACAGCTATTTCGATACCTATGGCGCCACCCTGGAGACGGGCGGGCGCAGCCATTTCGACGGTTATGCGCGGCGCAACACGAATGGCTTTGTCGCCACCCGGCGCGAACAGAAAACCTATTTCACGGATCTCTATTACTGCTGGTCGGATGTGGCCTGCGTGAACTCGTCCGGCAACAACACCTACAAAGGGCGCGAAGGCAGCTATGACAAGCGTTCACCGACCGACCAGACCGCCAATGTATCCACGACCGGCGGACTTGCCACGCGCAGTCTGGCCGCGGTGCCGGCCCTGAGCGTGGTACTGCCCGAGACCGCCGCACCGGTGCCGGGTGTGCCGGGCGATACCACCGTGGCGCTGGACCTGAGCCGCAGCCTGGAAAGCGCGGCCGTGCCGGCGGCCCTGGTGGCCACCGGCCTGCTGACCGGCGGGCATGTGCGGCCGCTTGAGCGCGTGCGGCCAGGTGCTGCGCCCATCCCCATCGCACCGCCGCTGCGGCCTGCCGCCGGGGTGGCCGATCCGGGGCCGGCGCAGGAGGCGCTGCGCGTGCGGGCTTCGGATTTCCTGTTTCCGGCGATTCCGGGCGAGTTATCTGAAGCGGAGAAGCTGCCCGTGGTGAGCGATGACGAGGAGGCCGCCTTTGACGTGATCGACCCCTTGCGCGCGCGCCAGGACGTCGATAACCGCTCGTGCTACAGCGTCACCCAGGGCGAGGACGCCACCTCGCTGGGCAACGTCACGCCACGGCTGGGGGCCGAATGTGAATTGCGGGTGATCTACCCGGTGCGTAGCGCCGGGTTGTCCAGGCCCTAGCGGAACACCACGGTCTTGTTGCGGTTGAGCAGGATGCGGTGCTCGATGTGGCTGCGCACGGCGCGCGAGAGCACCAGCGATTCGATGTCGCTGCCGACCTGGGTGAGGTCCTGGGCGGTCATGGTGTGGTCCACGCGCTCGATGTCCTGCTCGATGATGGGGCCTTCATCCAGGTCCGAGGTCACGTAGTGCGCGGTGGCGCCGATCAGCTTGACGCCGCGTGCATGGGCCTGGTGGTAGGGGCGCGCGCCCTTGAAGCTGGGCAGGAAGCTGTGGTGGATGTTGATGGCGCGGCCGGTCAGGGCCTGGCACATGTCGGCCGACAGGATTTGCATGTAGCGCGCCAGCACCACGAGGTCGATACCTTCGCTTTCCACCAGCTCCAGCACCTGACGCTCCTGGTCGGCCTTGGTCTCGGGCGTGACCGGCAGGTGGTGAAAGGGGATGCCATACGAGGCGGCCAGACCGGCGTAGTCGTTGTGGTTGGAGACGATGGCGCCGATCTCGGCTTGCAACTGGCCGCTGCCCACCCGGAACAACAGGTCGTTGAGGCAATGCCCCTGCCTGCTCACCATGATGAGCAGGCGGGCCTTCTTGTGTGCGTCGTGGATCTGCCAATCCATGTCGTAGCCGTCGACTACCTTGGCAAAGGCGGCGCGCAGGGCATCGGGCTGGCCTTCGGGGGGCAGGCTGAAGTGCACGCGCAGGAAAAATCGCCCGGTTTCTTCATCGCCGAATTGTTGCGAATCGAGGATATTGCAACCCTGTTCGAACAGCAGGCCGCTGACGCGATAGACGATACCCGTGCGGTCAGGGCAGGACAGGGTCAGAATATGATCGTTTTGCTGCATGTTCTCAGGGGCAATAAAGCAGATGTGGGTTAAGGCGCCAGGCGCGCCAGGGTGGTTTCGGCGATGGCCAGGCTGGAGGTCAGCCCCGGGGATTCTATGCCGTAGAGGCCGACAAAACCGGGCACCCCATGATGGGCCGGGCCGGAAATCATGAAATCGGCCGACGCTTCGTGCGGGCCGGAGATTTTAGGCCGGATTCCGGTGTAGCCGGGAGCCAGGGAAGCATCGGGCAAGGCCGGCCAGTAGCACCGCACAGCGGCATAGAACACGTCGGCGCGCTGCGGGTGCAGGGTGTAGTCCTCGTGTTCGATCCATTCTGTGTCCGGGCCGAACTTGGCCTGGCCGCCGAGATCCAGCGTCAGGTGGACACCCAGGCCGGCATGTTGCGGCACCGGATAGATCAGGTGCGAGAAGGGCGCGCGCCCCGACAGGGTGAAATAACTGCCCTTGCAAAGATACTCGGCCGGGATGCTGGCTGGCGGCAGGCCCTCGATGCGGCGCGACAGGCCGGGGGCGTGCAGTCCGGCGCTGTTGATCAGCACGTTGCAGCTCAGTGTCATGGCCTGCTCGCCGCCGAAATCGACTTCGAGACCGCCTTGGGGGCGCACCCGGGCAGCGAGCATGGGGGTATGGAAGACGCACTGTCCGCCGGCATTTTCGGCATCGCCCTGCAGAGCCAGCATGAGGCCGTGGCTGTCGACGATGCCGGTCGAGGGAGACAGCAGCGCCGCTGTGCACCGCAGCGCCGGTTCCAGCGCCATGGCTTCGGCGCCATCCAGGGCGCGCAGGTCGTGCACGCCATTGGCGGCGGCCTTGGCGGCGATACCCGCGAGGCTGGCGGCTTCCTCCTCCGTGGTCGCCACGATGAGCTTGCCCAGGCGCTGGTGGGGAATGCCGCGTTCGGCGCAATAGTCGTACAGCAGCTGTTTGCCGCGTACGCACAGCGCGGCCTTGAGGCTGCCGGCAGGATAATAGATGCCGGCGTGGATGACTTCGGAATTGCGCGAGCTGGTGCCGGTGCCGATGGCTTCGGAGGCCTCGGCCAGCAGCACTTCACGGCCAGACTGGGCCAGCGCGCGGGCAATGGCCAGGCCGACCACGCCGGCGCCGATGACGATGCAGTCGATATCGGTAGTCATGGGTCAGGGTTGACGCACAGGGGTCAGGTCGAAACCGCCGGCATGGAACACCAGCGGGTCATGGGTGCTGAAGCCGCAGGCCAGGACCTCGCCGACCATGATGAGATGGTCGCCTTCGGCATACTGGCTGCGGTTGCGGCATTCGAACCAGGCCGCATTGCTCTCGTCGAGCCGGGGCGTGCCGAAGGGAGCATCGACTTCGGGCAGACCGTCAAAGCGTTCCGTGGTGATGCCCGTGGCGAAGTGGCGCGCCAGCGCGATCTGGTCCGATGACAGCACATTGACCACATAGCGTTCGCAGCGCCGGAAGATCTCCAGCGAGGAGGAGGCCATCGACAGGCTCCAGAGCACCAGCGGCGGATTGAGCGAAACGGAGTTGAAGGAGCTGACGGTCAGGCCGATGCGCCCGCCCGCCGGGCTGGCCGTGCTGACCACGGTGACGCCGGTGGCGAAACGGCCCAGGGCGGAGCGGAAGAACGCGGCATCAAAAGCAGGTAGCTGGGACATGCGAAGCAAGCATCAGGGCGAGAGACGATCCAGGATCCAGCCCTGCTTGCCGTCGGCACGGTAGCGCAGGCGGTCATGCAGGCGGGACGGACGGCCCTGCCAGAATTCCATGGTGGAGGGCACCAGGCGGTAGCCGCCCCAATGTTCGGGACGCGGCGGATCGTCGCCGAAACGCGCCTTGAATTCACGTTCACGGGCTTCGAGCGCCTCGCGGGTGACCGGACGGCTTTGTTGCGACGTCCAGGCGCCGATACGCGAGCCGACTGGCCGGCTTGCGAAATAGGCATCGGACTCGGCGGCGGCCACGCGCTCGACCACGCCTTCGATGCGGATCTGGCGTTCCAGCGGCTGCCAGAAGAACAGCAGCGCGGCGCGCGGGTTGGCCAGCAGATCCTGGCCTTTGCGCGATTCATAGTTGGTGAAGAAGGTGAAGCCGCGCTCGTCATAGCCCTTGATGAGCACGATGCGCGCCGAGGGTTGGCCGGTGGCGTCCACGGTGGCCAGGGTCATGGCGTTGGGCTCGGGTACCTTGGCGGCCACGGCCTCGTCGAACCAGCGCGCAAACTGGTCGAGGGGAGAAGGGGCGGCCTCGCTCTCGAGCAGCACGCCTTTTTCATAGCTTTGACGCAGGTCGGAGACGGACATGACGGTCGGACCTCAGTTGAGTACGGGCCTTCAGTGTACCGCCTCGCAACAGGCTGGCCGGGCCTCTTGGGGCACTTGCGGGCGGCGGGGAAAAGAGGGCCTTCAGGCTGGCCCGGCCGGTTGCTGCAGACGGTGCGCCAGGGCTTCCAGGCGGGCGTCGCGGATGCCGGCCGCGCGCAGGGCGCTGGCGGTCTCCACGACATAGTCGGTACAGGCCCCGTAGCGGCCCGAGGCGCGTCGCACGATGGCGAGCACCTCGTCTTCCGGCAGGTGACGGATATAGCCGGGATTGGCGCGGTTCATGATGAAGACCAGGGCCGACACCGGGCCTTGCTCGGTTTCGCAGGACAGCCAGCGTGGCAGATAGGCGCCCGCGCCCATTTCCCGCTCCCAGAGTGCCGGGAAATACTCCGGCACCTGCGCGCCCGCCAGGCGGTACACCACGCCCCGGCAGGAGCCGCCACGATCCAGGCCGAATACCAGCCCGGGACATTCGGGCGTGCCGCGGTTGATGCGCGACCACAGGCACAAGGCGCGGTGATGGCCGCGCAGCAACGCCAGGCGACGCTCCTGGAAATCGAAGTCGGGGCGCCAGATGAGCGAGCCGTAGCCATAAACCCAGAGGTCCTGGCCGGGCTGCCAGTGCGCCAGGGCCTGGCGCAGCGAGGCCTGGCGTTCTTCGGGGGTCCAGAGACGGAACGGCGTGGTGGCACCGGTGACGGCGGTGGGGGCTGGCGAGGTCACGGTGAGGCTTCGGATTCGTGGGGTGGGTTGCGGTTGAACCACCCGGCGGTCAGCGCGGCCAGCGAATAGGCCCAGAACAGCGGCGCCACACCGATGACGCCGCCCAGCGCGCCGAACAGCAGCGGCAGGGTGACCTGGGAGCCATTGATCAAGGCCATGCGCACACC
>JAEWJD010000338.1 GCA_023386765.1 Pseudomonadota bacterium
GCGCTGAACCCAGGCCTCGTCGGCCTCGGCCAACGTGGCCGGCCGCCAGCGCGGCTGCCTGTCCTTGTTGATCAGCAAGGCGCGTATCCCTTCCTGGAAGTCGCCTTCGGCGACACTGGCCAGCACCGCCACGTATTCCGCCCGGAACACATCGCCCAGCGAGCGCATGCGGGTGTGCTGCAGCAGGGCGAACGCCAGGCGGGCCGAGCCGGGCGCGCCGGCCAGCATGGTCGAGGCGGCACGTGCGAGCCACGGATCGGCATGATCCTTGAGCGTGGCAATCTCGCCGTAGACCTCTTCCAGACGATTCGAGCCGCACAGGCTGTTGATCTGAAAAGCATGCTGGCGCAATGGCCCCGGCTCCAGCGGCGTGGCTGGCTCGCGGGCCAGCAGCGCCTGGCGCAACAGGCCGTCATTGATCGAGCGCGGTGCCAGATTGCCGCTGCCCGGGCCACCCGGCTGGGCTGCCCAGGGTTGGGGCAGCAGCTCGTCGCAGAATGCCGGCCAGTCGGCCGATTCGAGGCGAAAATCGGCGATGCCCGCGAAAAAGGCGTCCGACGTATTGACGTTGGCGCCGGTCAGGGCAAGGAACAGCCCGGCGCGTCCCGGCATGCGATTGAGCAGCCAGCTGCCGCCCACATCCGGGAACAAGCCGATGGTGATCTCGGGCATGGCCATGCGCGAGGTCTCGCTGACCACGCGGTGGCTGGCCCCCATCATCAGGCCCATGCCGCCGCCCATCACGATCCCGTGGCCCCAGCACAACAAGGGTTTGGAATAGGTGTGGATGCGGTAGTCCAGGCGGTATTCACGCTCGAAGAAATCGCGTGCATAGGGATTGGCCCAGGGGCCCTGCCCCTGATGCTCGCGCATGCTGGCGTACAGGCCATGCAGGTCGCCGCCGGCGCAGAAGGCCTTGCCGCCCGCGCCCTGCAGGATCACCACGGCGATGGCCGGATCGCGCGCCCAGGCTTGCAGGCGCTCGTCGAGCAGATCCACCATCTCCAGCGACAGACCGTTGAGGGTCTGGGGTGCATTCAGGGTGGCCACGCCCAGGCGCGCGCCATTGTCGGCGACACGCTCTTCAAACAATACTGCGTCACTCATCGGATATCCGCTCCCTTGTCGAGCAACTGGCGGGCCACGATCACGCGCATGATCTCGTTGGTGCCCTCCAGAATCTGGTGTACGCGAGTATCGCGCACCAGACGCTCCAGCGGATAGTCACGCAAATACCCATACCCGCCGTGGATCTGCTGCGCATCCAGGCAGATCTGGAAGCCCATGTCCGTGGCGAAACGCTTGGCCATGGCGCAATAGGTGCTGGCATCGGGCGAGCCGCCATCGAGCTTGCAGGCAGCCAGGCGTACCATCTGGCGCGCCGCCACCAAGTGGGTGGCCATGTCGGCCAGCTTGAACTGCAAGGCCTGGAACTCGGACAGCTTACGGTTGAACTGGCGTCGCTCGTCCATGTAGCGGCGCGCCGCGTCCAATGCCCCCTGGGCCGCACCGACCGAGCAAGTGGCGATGTTGATGCGACCGCCATCCAGACCCTTCATGGCGATCTTGAAACCTTCGCCCTCGGCGCCCAGCATATTGCCGGCCGGCACCCGCACGTTCTCGAACGTGATGGGACGGGTGGACTGGCTGTTCCAGCCCATTTTTTCTTCTTTGCGGCCATAGGTGATGCCGGCGGCGTCAGCCGGCACCGCAAAGGCCGACACGCCATTCGGACCGGGGCCGCCGGTGCGTGCCATGACGACCAGCAAGTCGGTGTCGCCGCCACCCGAGATGAAGGCCTTGGCGCCATTGAGCACGAAGGCATCGCCATCGCGCTCGGCCCGGGTGGAGAGCGAACCGGCGTCCGATCCGGCATTGGGTTCGGTCAGGCAGTAGGAGGCCAGCTTCTGGCCGCTGGCCAGCGCCTCGCCCCACTCGGCGCGCAACGCTTCGCTGCCCCATTGACCGACCATCCAGGTGGCCATGTTGTGGATGGTGAGAAAGGCGGTGGTGGAGGGATCAACGGCGGCCATCTCCTCGAAGACCAGCGTGGCATCCAGACGCGGCAGACCCAGCCCGCCGATGCTTTCATTGGCGTAGATGGCGCAAAAGCCCAGCTCGCCGGCGCTGGCGAACGCCTCGCGCGGAAAAATCCCTTCAGCATCCCAATGGGCAGCGTGCGGTGCGAGTACACCCTGCGCATAATCGCGCGCGGCTTGCGCAAATGCCCGCTGTTCGTCGTTGAGTTCGAGATCCACAGCCTGTCTCCTGTTTTTGTCGGTACGGTTCGAGCCGGCCTGCGCCGGCATTCTGAACCTGGCGTCAGCCATTTTGGCATGACGTTAACGTAAACGTAAACAACTGAGCGATCATAAGCCAGCTTACGCAGCCGGCTTGTCTTGGCGGCGACATTGCTGCACTGCGAAATGATGCGGCTAGAGCAGCCCCGCCGGACGCACCCGTCCGCCCGACTCGGCAATGCGCGAGCGGCGATGCGCGTCGCGCCGCCGGCGCGACTCTTTCGGGTCGAAGCTCAGGGCGCGGTAGATCTCCACCCGATCTCCGTCGCGCAGCGTCGTTTGGGGATCGGCACGGCGGCCGAACACCCCTGCCCCATGTTGCCAGGGATCCTGGCCGCCGAAGGCCTGGGCAAAACCGCTGGCCTGCAAGGCCTGCTCCAGCGTCGCGCCGTCAGGCAGCTGCAGGGTGCGCTGCCAGATGCCGCCCGCCTCGGGCGGTCGCGCATAACAGACCGAGACTGTCAGTTCATTCGCCATAGACCTGTTGGGCCCGCTTGGTAAAGGACTCGATGAAACTGGTGGCGATCCGGTTGAACACCGGGCCGACTACCATTTCAAGCGCCCGATTGGAGAAGGCATATTCCATGGTGAACAGCACCTTGCAGGCGTCCTCGGCCAGCGGCTCGAACACCCAATGGCCCACCAGGCTGGAAAATGGGCCGTCTACCAGCTGAAGATCGATACGATGAGGATAATCATGCGTATTGCGGGTGGTGAAGCGCTGCTTCATCCCCGCAAAGCTGATCATCACCGAGGCCTGCATCCCGTGTTCATCACGGGTCTGGACCTCGGCGCCACCACACCATGGCATGAATTCCGGGTATTTTTCCACCTCGGCGACCAGGTCAAACATCTGGGCCGCGCTATAAGGAACCAGGACGGAACGTTGTACTTTGTGCATCGCCTACCGCAAATGGCTAGAATGATCGGATTTTACCGGCATCACGTGCCCCATTCATTGCGTCTATGAGCATTATCGACAACCGCAAGGCCACGCACGACTATTTCATCGAGGATCGCTACGAAGCCGGCATCGTGCTTGAAGGCTGGGAAGTGAAGGCGATCCGCGCCGGTCGCGTCCAGCTCAAAGACAGCTACGTCATCGTACGCGACGGTGAACTATACCTGCTGGGCATGCATGTGAGCCCGCTGGCCACTGCTTCCACCCACATCCATCCCGATGCCGTGCGCACGCGCAAGCTGCTGCTCAAGGCCGAGGAGATCCACAAACTGATCGGCAAGGTCGAGCAGCGCGGCTTCACGCTTGTACCGCTCAACCTGCACTACAAGAATGGCCGCATCAAGCTGGACTTCGCCTTGGGCCGAGGCAAGAAGCTCTACGACAAGCGCGACACTGCCCGCGAAAAAGACTGGGAGCGCGAGCGCGAACGCATCATGAAGCACGACACCCGCCGCCGCGACGACTGAGTCCGGCAC
>JAEWJD010000356.1 GCA_023386765.1 Pseudomonadota bacterium
CTGAGACGGCCCCAAGGCCGTGTACCACCGGGGCAGGCGCCTGATGCGGCGCCTGCGCGGAAATGCTCTATATTCAAGGCGCTTGTTCACAGGAAGACGGCCTTGTACACGCCAGGCCGCCCATCGCCGCCCTGGCGCCTGGTGCCGGGGCGCGTTCACCACGCCCTCGCGGCACAGACAGGAGCAAGACCCCATGCGTAAGGCAAGCCCCGCCCCCGCCGTTCAATCGGTGCTGCAGCTGGACGGCGTCTACAACGCCCGGGATCTCGGGGGCCTGATCGGCGCACAAGGCAAGCGCGTGCGCAACGGCAAACTCTTTCGCAGCGGCAACCCCGCACGCGCCAGCAGCGCCGACATCCAGCGCCTGGAAGAACTCGGCCTGGAGGCCGTGATCGACTTCCGCTCCGCGCCCGAGAAAAGCCAGGATGACGGCACCTTCGGACAGCACTTCAACTGGATACCGATGCCGGTGCTCGACGGCAATATCCAGGTGGATACCCTGCTGCCAAAGCTGCGACACGCCACACCGGACTTCAGCACCGCCATGATGACGGATGTCTATCGCAGCTTTCCGGTCCGTTATCAGGAGCCGTTCGCGGCGTTCCTCAAGCAAGCGGCCACCGGCCAGACCCTGCTGTTCCATTGCACGGCCGGCAAGGACCGGACCGGTTTCGCGGCCATGCTGCTGTTGAGCGCCCTGGGCGTATCCTGGCCGGATATCCTGAGCGACTACCTCACGTCCAATCGCCTGAACAGCCGCCTGTTCCAGGATGTGCTGCCCAAGTCCTTCGCCAACGGTATCCCCACCGAAGTGATGATGCCGCTGCTGGAAGTCTCCCCCGCCTACCTGGAGACCGCCGGCCAGGCCATCGAGGCAGCCTGCGGCGGGGTCGAGCCGTATCTGCGCGATGTGATGGGTGCCGATCTGGACGCCCTGCGCGGCCACTACCTGGAGTCCTGATATCACCGGCGGCCCGCAACGGAGCGGGCCGCCATCCCGGCCCCCCGCCTGCCTTGATATAATTAGGCACCATATCATCTGCCGCCATATCAAATAGTGGAACAGAAATACCATGCACTGCTGCAACAGGCCGAGCGACAGGGACAACCCGGCCTGGACGACATGCGCCTGTGCCTGCAAACCCTCTCGCTGGCTGCCGCGATCGACCGCGACTGCGCCGCGCGGCTAGCCGTCCATGGCCTGTCTGAAGGACGCTATATCCTGCTGTTCCTGTTGGAAGCGGCCCCCGACGGGCTCGCGCCCCATGCCTTAGCCAGCCAGGCCGGGGTCCGTCGCGCCACCATTACCGGCCTGCTCGACGGCCTGCAGGCCGACGGCCTGGTCGAACGCCAGGCCGACCCGCTGGACCGGCGGGCCCGCTGCGTCGTGCTCACGCCCGCCGGACGCCAGCTGGCGCGTCAGGTGTTCGCCGAACACAATGCCTGGATGGCCGGTCTCTTCGAGCATCTTGACACCTCCGAACGCCGGCAACTCGCCCGGCTCCTGACCAAAGCCCGCCAGGGCCTGCCATCGCCATGACATCCGCCCGCCGCAAAGGTGCTTCGCGCGCCGCCGACATCCCTCCTGAGGTGCTGGAGCGCCTGTCGCTCGGAGAAATTTCCGCCCTCACCCTGACCGAATGCCTGGCCGTGGACCAGGCCCGTCTGCTGCGCCGGGTCTTCCCCGAACTCTCCGCCGATACGCTGGCGCTGGCCGATGCGGCCTGCCAGCAGGGCATCCTCAAACGCATGGCCGCCATCGCGCAACTGTTGTGGAGCGCCTGCGGGCCGGCCGCCCTGGCACGCTGCCGCGACCATGCCGCCGACACCGTACGCGGCTGGGCCTGTTTCATGATCGGCGCGGCGCCCGGCCTTTCCCTTGAGGCGCGGCTGGACGCCATCGCCCCCTTGGCTGATGACGATCATTTCGGCGTGCGGGAATGGGCCTGGATGGCGCTGCGCCCGGCGCTGACCGGCCAGCTCGGGGACGCCATCGCCCAGCTCACGCCCTGGACCGCTTCGCCGTCCGAGCGGCTGCGGCGCTTTGCCTGTGAAGCGCTGCGCCCGCGCGGCGTCTGGTGCGCGCACCTGGCCGCCCTCAAGCGGGATCCCGCGCTCGCCCTGCCGATTCTGCAGGCTTTGCGCGCGGACCCGGCCGTCTATGTACAGGACTCCGTCGCCAACTGGCTCAATGATGCCGGCAAGGATCAGGGCGAGTGGGTGCGCAGCCTGTGCGCGCGCTGGCAACAGGAAGCCGAGGGCGACGCGTCCACCCGGCGTATCTGCCAACGTGCCCTGCGCAATCTGGCCTAGTCTTATCCGAGCTGACACACCATCATCAAACCCAGCCCCGCGAACGCCAGGCCAAAGCCATAGCGCAAGCCCTGCTGCGCGGCCGGGCGGCCCAACACCCGGTCGCGCAGATGCGCTGCGGCCAGGCCATAGCCGGCGAACACCACGAAGGTCAACCCCATGAAGGCCAGCGACAGCTGCAACATCTGTCCCAGCCATCCCGGTCCGTCCGGGTGCACGAACTGAGGCAGAAAGGCCAGGAAGAACAAAGACAGCTTGGGATTGAACAGATTCAGGCCGATGGCCTGCAGCAAGACCTGCCATCCAGGCCGTACCCGGCCCGTCAGGTCGAGCATCCCGCGCTGGCGCAGAATGGCCCCGGCCAGATAGAAGAAATAGGCCGCGCCGACCAGCAACAGCCCTTCGTAGGCACGCGGGCTGGCTGCCAGCAAGGCAGCCGCCCCGGTGATCGCCGCCAACGCATGCGGCAGGATACCCAGCGTGCAGCCGAACGCGCACAAGACCGCCGCGCGCCGCCCCTGCCCCAGACCAGCCGCCAGCGTCAACAGCGATCCCGCCCCGGGCGATACCACCACCACCAGACTGGCCACCCAGAACGCCCCGGTCATCGCGCCCCCCCGCCCTGGTGCGCCATGTTTCCTTGTCCTCGCATTGCTCCTCCGTTTCCCATCGGAAAAGCCCCAGTGTCGGCCCTACCC
>JAEWJD010000149.1 GCA_023386765.1 Pseudomonadota bacterium
GGATTCAACATGCTCGACCCCATCAAGGCGACCATCGTCACCCCGGGCCTGGACATGGACGGGCGCTTCGGCGAGCAAGGCATTCCGGCCTCGATCGTGACCAAGTTCCTGGCCGAGCACGGGGTCATCATCGAGAAAACCGGCCTCTACAGCTTCTTCATCATGTTCACCATCGGCATCACCAAGGGCCGCTGGAACTCCCTGGTGACGGCGCTGCAGCAGTTCAAGGACGATTACCGCCGCAACACGCCGATGTGGCGCGTGCTGCCCGACTTCTGCCGCAAGCACCCTTGCTACGAAGAAATGGGCCTGCGCGATCTGTGCCAGCACGTGCACGCGCTTTACGCCCGCCACGATATCGCGCGCCTGACGACTGACATGTATCTGACCCAGGCTGAAGTCGCCATGGCGCCAGGACAGGCCTATGCCTGCATTGCCAACGGGCGTACCCAGCGCGTGCCCATCGACCAGCTGGAAGGCCGCGTGACGACCAGCCTCATCACGCCCTACCCGCCGGGCATTCCCTTGCTGATCCCGGGCGAGGTTTTCACCCGCAGCATCGTGGACTATCTGCGGTTCTCGCGTGAACTGAATCGCGATGCGCCGGGTTTCGGTACCGACATCCACGGTTTCGTCACGCTGCGCGACGCCCAGGGACAGGCGACACACTACGTCGACTGCGTCGCCTGAGGGTACCACCCCTGCCGGCCGCCATCGGGCAGCCGGCAGGGGCCGGCCTAGACAGACACGATGTCGACAGCGTCGTGCGCCGCCGCCACTAGGTCGTCCAGGGCGTGCAGCAGATAATCCGCCTGCGCATCCGTGCCGATACTGATACGCAGGTACTGCGCAATGCGCGGCTGGCGGAAATGCCGCAGCAGAATTCTGACCTGACGCAGTTGCGCCGCCAGCTCCCCGGCATCGCGCGCCGGATGGCGCGCAAACAGAAAATTGGCCAAGGAGGGCAGCACCTCGAAGCCCCGATCGCGCAGGCCCACGGCCAGACGTTCGCGGGTGCGCATGATGGCGTGGCGCGTCTGCTCGAAATGCGCCTGGTCTTGCAGGGCCGCGATCGCACCCTGCTGGGCCAGCCAGCCCAGCGGATAGGCATTGAAGCTATTCTTCACACGCGTCAGCAGTTCGATCAGCCCCGGCTGCCCCACCGCCCAGCCGACCCGCAACCCGGCCAGCGCACGCGACTTGGATAAGGTCTGCACCACCAGCAGGTTGGCATGCTCGGCCACCAGGCCCACCGCGCTTTCCCCGCCGAAATCCACATAGGCCTCGTCCACCAGCACGACGCGCTCAGGCGCGATCGCCAGCAGGGCGCGTAGCTGGTCGGCGGACAGCCCCTGTCCGGTGGGCGCATTGGGATTGGCCAGCACGATGCCGGCACAGCCGCCCTCCTGCCCGGCCGCCTCTACAAAGGCGGCCACATCCAACTGCAGCGCCGCGTCCACCGGCACGGGCCGCGCGGCAATGTCATACAGCTGGCAATACACCGCATAGAAACCGTAGGTCACGTCGGGCATCAGCAGGCGTGCCGGGCCGTGCTGGAAGAAGGCAGCAAATGCATGTCCCAACACTTCATCTGAGCCATTGCCCACGAACACCTGGCTCGGATCGACCTCGTGGTGATGCGCGATGGCACGCCGCAGGGCCCAGGACTCGGGGTCAGGATAGCGCTCCAGGCCGTGACTGGCGGCCTCGATGATGGCCGCCCGCACCCGCGCCGATGGCGGGTAGGGATTCTCGTTGGTGTTGAGCTTGAGCAGCCCTTCGATCTGGGGCTGTTCGCCCGGCACGTAAGGCTGCAGGCTCCGTAGACGGGGGCTGAGAAAAGAGTCATCCATGAGGGGGTTCCAAGCAAAAAGCGGCTCCCTTCCCTCGCGGATACAGGAGCCGGATGGCCACACAGCCGGCCCAGGGGACTAGCCCGTGCGCCGTTCGAAATCCTGCAGATACGCCACCAGGGCCTGCACGCCGGCATCGCTCATGGCGTTGTACAGGCTGGCGCGCATGCCTCCCACGCTGGCGTGCCCTTTCAATTGCAGCAAACCGCGCTCGGCGGCTCCAGCCAGGAACTCACCTTCGCGCCGCGCATCGGTCAGGAAAAAAGGCACATTCATCCGTGAGCGCGCCGCACGATCGACCCGATTCACATAGCAGCCGCTGGTGTCGATGGCCTCATAGAGGGCCTGCGCCTGGCGGGCATGACGGTGCTGCATCGCCGCCAGCCCCCGCGATTCGCCCTCCCGCTGGCTGGCAATCCAGCGCACCATCAACCCCAGGATGTAGATGCCCCAGGTCGGCGGCGTATTGATCATCGACTGCTGATGAGCCGCCAGGCGGTAGTTGAACGCATCGGGACACTGGGCCTGCGCCCGCCCAAGCAGGTCGTCGCGCACGAACACCAGGGTCAGGCCGGCTGGCCCAAGGTTTTTCTGCGCACCGGCGAAAGCCATGCCCACCCGGCTCCAGTCCATGGGCCGCGACGCGATATCGGACGAACAATCCACCACCAACGGCGCGTCCGAGCCCAGTGCAGCCAGGTCGGGCAGCTCGTCGAACTGCACTCCTTGTATGGTTTCATTGCTGCAGATCTGTACATACGCGGCCTGCGGGTTCAACTGCCACTGCGCCGCTGCCGGGATCGCGCGATAGCCGCCGGCACGCGCCGACGCCGCCACGCCGGCGCTGCCCAGATACTTGCCCGCCTCGATGTGCGATTTCTCGCTCCAACTGCCGCTAAGCACGAAATCGGCCGCAGCGTCGCCCGCGCCCAGGTTCAGCGGCACCATCGCGTTCTGGCCAATGCCGCCGCCCTGCTGAAACAGGATGTGGAACTCCGGCGGCACCGCCAGCAGGTGCCGCAACCCTGCCACGGCTTCCTCATAGATCGTCAGGAAGTCGCGTCCACGGTGGCTCATCTCCATCACACCCATGCCGCAGCCACGCCAATCCTGCATCTCCTCGGCGGCCTGGGCCAGCACGGCTTGCGGCAGCGCCCCGGGCCCGGCGCCGAAGTTGAAAGGCCGGCAGCCCGTCTGCGGCGCGCCGGCCGGGACGATACGCGGAGCGGCATTGATGCGAGCAGATTCCATGGTTATCGGGCGTCCTTCGGCGCCATGACCCGGCATTGCCTGCCGGGCCTCAATTAGTTTGTCCTAGGACATTCTATAGTACGATCCATGTCATTTCCATCAATCCTGCGAGCCATTGCCCGATGCTGTTATCCGTCCTCCTGCAACGCCTGACGCCCCTGACCTTCGTGAGCCGCTGCGCAGGCCGCCTGGGCGCCAGCCGGCGCCGTTGGATCGCGCAGCCGCTGATCCGTCTTTTCATCAAGCGTTATGACATCGACATGCGCGAAGCCGCGCTTCCACGAGCAGGCGACTATCCCAGTTTCAATGCCTTTTTCAGCCGCGCACTACGCCCGCAGGCCCGCCCGCCAGCCCAGGCCGACTGCATCAGCCCGGTAGACGGCCGCATCAGTCAACGCGGTCATATCGACGGCGACCAGCTCATCCAGGCCAAGCAGCAGACCTACAGCGCAGCCGAACTGCTGGGCGACGCCCGCCTTGCCCGGCGCTTGTCCGGCGGGCATTTCCTCACGCTCTACCTGAGTCCCGGGGACTACCACCGTGTGCACCTGCCCTGCGCGGCCCAGCTGGTGGCCATGCGTCACGTGCCCGGGCGGCGCTTTTCGGTACGGCCGGAGATCGTGGAGCGGGTCGACGGCCTGCTGGCGCGCAACGAACGGCGGGTCTGCCATTTCCGCCATCCGGTCTGGGGGGAGTTCGCGCTGGTACTGGTTGGCGCGGCCATGGTGGGCAGCATCGTCACCCGCTGGGACGACGCCCTGCCTCGGGCCTTGCGACAAGGCCGCTGGCAGTGGCGCGCCCCGGACACCGGGCAAGCAGCACGCTGGCTGCCTGCCGGCGCCGACATCGGGCATTTTGAAATGGGTTCGAGCGTGGTGCTGTTGCTGCCCGCCAGCGCCCGCCCGCTGGCCGCAGCCTGGCGCCCGGGGGCTGCCGTGCGTTGCGGGCAGGCCCTCAGCGACACGTTGTTCGAGCCGGAACGACCCGCGACGGCCGGCCAGACGGGGCACTGACACCCGCGGCCAATGCAAACGGGGCGCCCCTGGCG
>JAEWJD010000434.1 GCA_023386765.1 Pseudomonadota bacterium
CGAACCCGCCATGACCCTGAACCTGCCCATTCCCTCCCTGGCTTTTCTCCCCCTTTCCGACTACCAGGAGGTATCGCGCCGCCGAGTCCTCGTCGACGGCGAGCCAGCCGAACTGCGACGCCACGAACGCCACGACGGCCGCAATACCGGCCTGCACGGCGAGCACCTGAGTACGGTGGTGGCCGCCGACGGCACCCTGAAGGGCTTTGCCCACCTCTCTCTGGCCCGGGTCGACCAGCCGCTGCCCAGTCGTGCGCGCACCGAAGCCATCGCACGCGACTTCCTGCAGCGCCAGGCCCCCGATCTGCTGCCTGAGATGAAGATCAGCTGGATCGAACCGCATGACGAATCCCTGCGCATCCAGCGCGAGGGGCACCGCCAGGCCGTCGTACTCACCGGCATGAAGCTCAAGGCACGTAATCTGGCCGACGGCCGCTGGTTCTGGGTAATTGTCGGCAGCGATGAACAGGTCATGATCTTCGAGCGTGACATCGTGTGGATTACTTTCCCCGGCCACCGCCAGACTGAAAAATGGCTTCACGACAGCTGGCTTGAGCGCGACGGGACCACCCCCGACACCGGCTGCGTTCCGCCCGCGGCCTCCTGAGGCTTGTCACCGCCGCCCCATGCCCGGCCGGGGCCCAGCCCCGACCGGGTGGCTGCCGCCCGCCCCCTAGCGGGATCGTCTCCTGTACGCCCACCGGTTGGGATAATCTGCGGCAATTATTGCCATATCCTATTTATTAGCATCCTACTTAATAGGATACAATGCAGATCATGAAACCTCCTTCAGACTCCCAGCTCCTGGCCATGACCGCCAATCTCATGGTGCTGTCGCGCGCCTATCGTGGCGCCGCCGACAAGGCCCTGGCGGATTTCGGCCTCTCGCAAGCCACTGCCTGGCCCGTCATCCTGACCGGCCGCCTCGGCGACGGCGTGCGCCAGGGCGCACTGGCCGACGCCCTGGGCGTGGAGGGTCCCTCCCTGGTGCGGGTACTGGACCAGCTTGTAAGCGCCGGCCTGCTGGAGCGCCGTGAAGACCCCCAGGACCGCCGCGCCCGCACCATCCACCTGACACCGGCCGGCCAGATTCTGCGCGAACGGGTCGAAAGCGTGCTGGTGCAGTTGCGCCGCCAGCTTTTCCAGGATGTCTCCGAAACCGACCTGGACATCTGCCTGCGCACCTTCGAACACCTGAAGCACGCCCTGGGACGCACCTCGGCGGCCAGCCTCAAGGATCTGCAATCGTGAAAGCCGCACAGGCCCTCTTCTCGCTCAAGTGTTTCACGGGCGCGATGGCGGCACTGTATCTGTCGTACCGCATGGGACTGCCACGCCCGTTCTGGGCCATGACCACGGCCTATATCGTTTCCCAGCCCTGGTCCGGCGCCGTGCGCTCCAAGGCCATCTACCGCCTGGGCGGCACCCTGTTCGGCTCGGCCATGATGGTCTATGCCCTGCCGCGCCTGGCCAACGCCCCGGCGCTCATGCTGCTGGCCATCGCGGCCTGGGTCGCCGGCTGTCTTTATCTGGCGGTACTGGATCGCACGCCGCGCTCCTATCTCTTCATGCTGGCCGGCTATACCGCCGCCATGATCGGCCTGCCAACGGTCACCCAACCCGGCGATGTCTTCGACACAGCCCTGGCACGGGTGGAAGAAATCAGCCTGGGCATTGTGTGTGCCACTCTGGTGCACAGCCTGGTGCTGCCGCAGGGCATCGCCGGGCCCTTGCTGGGCCGCCTGGATGCGACCCTGCGCGACGCGCGCCAATGGGTGCTGGACATCATCAAACCGGCCCGTGACGACGGCGGCGCCAAAGGGGCGCAGGACCGCCGCAGCCTGGCCAACGACATCACCCAGTTGCGCCTGCTGGCGACCCACGTGCCGTTTGACACCGGCAACATCCGCTGGACCGCTGACGCGCTGCGCGCCATGCAGGATCACATCACCGCCCTCACCCCGCTGGTGTCGGCCGTGGAAGACCGTCTGCGCGCCTGGCAGGCCGAGGGGCAGGCCCTGCCCGCATCGTTGCGCTCCATCATGGACGATATCGCCGTCTGGATGGCTGACGGACCGCGTGCCGACCGCAGCCAGGCCGCTCCCCTGTGCGAACGATTGAGTGACCTGTGCGCGGGCTTCGCACCAGACTGGCGCGGCGCCTTGCTCACCAGCCTGGCAGTGCGCTTGCGCGAACTCGTGCAGGGCTACGCCGCCTGCCTGACCGTGCGCGCCAATATCGGTCGCGGCCTGAACGGTCTGCCGGCCGCGCCGGTCAAGCGCCTGACCCGGGGACCGGCGCTGCATCGCGATCACGGTCTGGCGCTGCGCTCGGCGTTGGCCGCAGCGCTGGCCATCCTGGTCTGCGGCGCCTTCTGGATCGGCACCGCCTGGAGCAATGGCGCTGTCGCGACCCTGATGGCCGCGATCTTCAGCAGCTTCTTCGCCGCCCAGGACGATCCGGTGCCGGGCATCATGCAGTTCCTGGTCTACAGCATCTATTCCATTCCCCTGTCGGCGCTGTACCTGCTGGCCGTGATGCCGGCGGTGCACTCCTTCGAGATGCTGGCGCTGACGCTGTTCCCGGTTGCCTTCATCACGGGGCTGTACCTGACCAATCCGGCCACCACGGGCAAGGCCATGGCGGTGTTCTTCGGCCTGAGCGGCACGCTGGCGCTGCATGACACCCACACGGCGGACCTGGTGTCGTTCGTGGACACCACCCTGGCGCAGTGCATCGGCGTGGCGCTGGCGGCCATCATCGCAGCCATCTTCCGCTCGGTCAGCGTCGACTGGAGCGCGCAACGCCTGCAACGCGCCAACTGGCGCGACCTGGCCCGGCTGGCCGACGATCCGCGCCGCGCCCGCAGCCCCTCGGTCGATGCCCGCCTGCTCGATCGTATCGGCCTGCTGCAACCACGCCTGGCGATCAGCCGCCACGCACACGACCACCTGGCCGACGACGCGCTGCAGGACCTGCGCGTGGGCCGCGATATCGCCGAACTGCAGCAGGCCAGCCGCGACCTGCCTGACGCGGGCATCATCCTTCCACCGGTCCTGCAAGGGCTGGCCGAACTGTTCCGCCAGCGGCTGACGCAGCCCCGCGCCACGCGACCGGCAGCCCTGCTGGCCCATATCGACCGGGCCTTGCAGACCCTCTGGCGACAGGCGCGCAGCGCTCCGGCCGAGCGCGCCCTGGTGGCCCTGGTCGGCATCCGGCGCTCGCTCTACCCGGACGCGGCCGCGCCGCGCAAGGTGCATCCATGATCGGTGAGTTCAATTTCTACGGCGTGTATTTCCCATGGCTGCTGGTGCTGGCTCTGCCGGCGCTGGCCCTGGGCTGGTTGTTGCGCCGCGTGCTGGCGCGCGCCGGCTTCTATCGCCTGGTATGGCATCCGGCCTTGTTCGACGCGGCCATGGCAGTGGTGTTGCTTTACGGCGTGTCGCTGATTTCCCCTTATGTTTTTCCCGAGATAGCAGTATGAAACTCCCCAAAGCGCTTGCTGCGGCCGCGCTTGGCCGCTTCGCCCTCACGGCATTCGCCGTGCTGGCCGCCCTGTTTGCCGGCTGGCAGCTCTGGGTGCATTACGAAGTCGAACCGTGGACGCGCGATGGCCGCGTCAGAGCCTATGTGGTGCAGGTCGCTCCCGATGTTTCCGGCCTGGTGAGCGCCGTGCCGGTGCATGACAACCAGGACGTAAAGGCCGGCGACATCCTGTTCGAGATCGACCGCGCACGCTTCGAACTGGCGCTCGCCCAGGCCGATGCGGCCGTGCGCGCCGAACGGGTTGCACGCGACCAGGCCCAACGCGATCTCAAGCGCAATCGTGCGCTGGGCCAACTGGTCGCCGCCGAAGCCGTCGAGCAAAGCCAGGCCCGCCTGCAGCAGCACGAGGCCGCCCTGGCGCAGGCCCAGGTGCAGGCACAGGCTGCCCGCCTCGATTTGGAGCGCAGCCAGGTCCGCGCCGCCGCCGATGGCCGCATTACCAACCTGGACCTGCGCCAGGGCGCCTATGCACGCGCCGGGCAGCCGGTCATGGCCCTGGTGGATGCCGGGTCGTTCTATGTCGAGGGCTACTTCGAGGAGACCAAGCTGCCTGGCATCCAGGAAGGCGACCCGGTGCGCATCACGCTCATGGGCGATGCCCGGCCTATCGACGGCCATGTCGAGAGCATTGCCCTGGGCATTGCCGATCGCGACCGCCAGACCGGCGCCAATCTGCTGCCCGACGTCAATCCGACCTTCAACTGGGTCCGGCTGGCGCAGCGCATTCCGGTGCGGGTGCGCATCGATCACGTGCCGCCGGGGCTGCGTCTGGTGGCCGGCCAGACGGCTACCGTGGCGGTCGAGCCGGTCCCGGGCGCACGCGCCTCTTGAACACGGCGCTCACCATGCCCACACGCAACCCTATCTGCCTCCTTGCCGTCTTGCTGCTGGCAGGCTGTGCCGCCGTCGGCCCGGACTACCATGTTCCGGCCGATGCCGCCGCCGGGCGGCCCGCCGCCCAAGCCCCCTTTACCGA
>JAEWJD010000068.1 GCA_023386765.1 Pseudomonadota bacterium
TCGCTATACGCCGCAGCCGACCTCGTCCATTTCGGCGCTGCTGTTCCGCGTCAATGACGAGTTCCTCAAGTCGATGCCGCTGTTTGCGCTGGAACGCATCGAAGATGGCGAGATACTGCGCGGCCAGGTGCTGCCCGACGAAAGCCTGCCCATGCGCGCCCAGCTGGACGTGCCCCTGGACAGCCTGAAATCGCGCGGCCAGCTGCAGTTCCGCTACATGTACGACTACATCAAGCAGGGCGAGTGCCGCGACATCATCGTGGACAACGTACGCGGCATGATCGAGCCGGAATCGACCATTGATCTGACGGCCTATCCGCACTTCAAGGCCATGCCGGATCTGCGTGCCTTCAGCGAGGCGGGTTTCCCCTTCACCCGCATGGCTGACCTGTCCGAGACCGCGGTGGTCATGGGCAAGAACGGCGGCCCGCAGGCCTATACCGCCTACCTCGACCTGATGGGTCGCATGGGCGAGTCCACCGGTTATCCGGCCGTCGGCGTGAGCGTGCTGCAGGGCAAGCCGCTGGGCGATCAGGCCGGTGGCAAGGATCTGCTGATCATCGCCACCGGTGAGGACGAAGGTCTGCTGAAGGAATGGGCCGCGCATCTGCCGGGTAATTACGACAAGCAGGCGCGCTTTGGCGTGTCCGACCTGATCTACCGCGCCGCGGACTGGACGCACAGCGATCCGCGCCTGGATACACGCCCTGCGCGCGCCGGCGTGGCCCACGCCAGCACGGGTGCCAGCGCCTTGGTGGCCGGCTTCGAGTCGCCCCTGACGCCCAAGCGCAGCGTGGTGGTGGTGGCCAGCAAGCAGCCCGAGGGGCTGAAAGAAGCGGTGGCTGCCATTGAAGGCGGCGAGGGTTTCGAGAAACCAGTGCAGGGCAGCCTGTCGGTCATCCGTGGCAAGCAGGTCGATGCGCTGGTGGGCGACCACCAGTACTACGTTGGCGAACTGCCGTTGCTCAAGCGTATCGACTGGTGGATTTCCTCGGTGCTGCCGGGATACACCCTCAAGCGCCTGATCATCATCGGCCTGGTCGGCCTGGTGGCGCTGATCGTGCTGATCGCGTTGCTCCGGGCATTGCTGCGTCGTCGCAAGGCGGAATAATGCCGCAAGCCTGGGGGCGGGGATGGCGTATCGCGGTACGGCACGCAAGTGCCGTGCTGTGCGCCTTCGCCTTGACGGCGGGGGCGCAGGCCCAGCCGCGCCCGGCTGCCTGCAGCGCCTACGCCTGGCCGCACTGGGAGGATTTCCTGGCGCGTTTCGTGCAGCCTGATGGCAGGGTGGTCGACACCAGTACGCCGCAGAGCATGACGACCTCGGAGGGGCAGTCCTACGGGATGTTCTTCGCCCTGGTCGCCAACGACCGCGACAGCTTTGAACGGCTGTGGCGCTGGAGTCAGGCCAATCTGGGAGGGGCGCAGGCCGAAGAGCCTGGCCTGCCGGCCTGGTCCTGGGGCCGGCGCGAGGACGGTAGCTGGGGCGTGCTGGACTCCAATGCCGCCTCCGATGCCGATCTGTGGTTTGTTTATGGCCTGCTTGAGGCGGCGCGCCTATGGCGCCGCCCTGATTACACCCGTGATGCACAAGCACTGCTGGCGCAGATCCAGGCCCGCGAAGTCACGGTGCTGCCCGGCTTTGGCGCCATGTTGCTGCCCGGGCCTGCCGGCTTCGTCCAGCCTGGTCCGCTCTGGCGCCTGAACCCGAGCTATCTGCCGGTGCCCCTGTTGCGCCGCCTGGCCCAGGCCGAGCCCCAGGGCCCGTGGGAGGCGCTGGCCGGACATACCGTGCAGATGATCCAGGCCAATGCGCCGCGCGGTTACGTCGCCGATTGGCTCGCCTACCGTGGCGAGGAAACATCACCGCCGCAAGGGCGATTCGAAGTCGACCCCCTGTATGGCGCGCGCGGCAGCTATGATGCGATCCGTAACTATCTGTGGGCGGGCATGACACCGCCGGCCGATCCCGCCGCCCGGCCTTTGCTGGCGGCCTTGTATGGAATGGAAACGGCCTTGGCCGCCCGGGGCATGCCTCCCGAGGTGGTGCAGGTCGATAGCGGTGAGCTGCAAGGCGAGGGGCCCTTCGGCTTCTCGGCTGCGCTGCTGCCGTATCTGCAGGCGCGCGGCCAGAACGCGCTGCTGCAGGCGCAGTTGCAGAGGGTGCGTGCTGCCCTGGCCCCCGGTCAGGCGCAGGATGCGCAACCCCGTTATTACGACTATGTGCTCAGCCTGTTTGGCCTGGGCTGGTTCGAGCAGCGATATCGCTTCGCCGCATCCGGCCGCGTGACATTGGAGTGGGAGAAAAAATGTCCTTGAATCGCCACAAACTGGCCGTTGGTTTGCTGGCCGCCCTGATCCATCAGGCCGGCTGGGCGCAACCCGGCGCCACGGCCTCGCTGTTGGAGCAGGGCCGCTACTGGCAAGCCCAGGGGGACGCCAAGCGTGCCGCCCAGGCCTGGGAGAAGTTGTTGCTGTCCGATCCCAGCCAGCAAGAGGCGCTTTACGGCCTGGGCCTGGCGGCAGTGCGTGAAAAACGCCTGGGCGATGCGCAGAACTATCTGGGCCGCCTGAATCGACTCGAAGCCGGCGGACGCTATGCCCAGCGCCTGCAACAGGACATCGCCCTGGCCAGCGGCCCGGGCGCCAGCGACATCGACCGCGCCCGCCAGCTGGCTGCCGCCGGCGAGACCGACAAGGCGATCCAGGCCTATGACCAGGCGCTGCAGGGCCGGGAGCCGCAGGGCGACCTGGCACTGGAGTACTACGCCTTGCTGGGCTATACCCGCGCCGGGATGCCGCGCGCGATCCAGGGGCTGGAACGTCTGTCGCGTGACAATCCCGGCAACAGCGCCGTGCAATTGGCGCTGGCCAAGCACCTGATCCGCGACGAAGGGCGGCGCCCGGAAGGCGTGCGCCTGCTGTCGCAACTGGCCCAGCGTAAGGATGTCGGGGCCGATGCGACCGACAACTGGCGCGCCGGCCTGTTGTGGATGGGGGCGGACCGCCCCGAAAACAAGCCGCTGTTCGAGGCCTACCTCAAACAGCATCCCGACGATGAAGAGGTTCGCACCGCGCTCAAGACCGGCGCGGCCGCCAGCGCACGCAGCTCGGCTCCGGCGCCGGTATGGCGTCAGGATCCGCGCCTGGCGCGCGGATTCGCTGCCCTCAAACGCGGCGATCTGGCTGCCGCCGAGACCGCCTTCCAGGAAAAGCTGCGCGCCACGCCCAATGACGCCGATGCGCTGGGGGGGTTGGGATTGGTTCGGCTGCAGCAGAACAAGCCCGGCGAAGCCCAGGAACTGCTCAATCGCGCGGCGACCCGTCCGGGCGCCGGGCGTGACTGGCGTCGTGCGCTGGGCTCGGCGCGTTACTGGAACCTGCTGGAGCAGGCCGAGCACGCCCGGCTGCGTGGCGACACCCAGGCCGCGCGGGGATTGGCCGAACAGGCCATCCGTGCCGATGGCAAACCGGCAGCCGCCTACAACGCGATGGCGCGCGTCTTTGCCAGTGAAGGCGACATGGCCAACGCCGAGAAGAGCTACCGCTATGTGCTGGCGCGCCACAAGAGTGATCCCGAAGCCTTGCGCGGTCTGATCGACATCCTGGCCCAGACCGGCCGGCTGGATCAGGCCCAGAAGCTGATCGCCGACCTGACGCCGGCCCAACGCGCCGAGCTGGGCGACCTGTCGCGACTGCGCGCCTCGGCGCTGGCCAGCGACGCCCGCAACGCCGAGAAGCGCGGCGACGCCGCAGGCGCACGCGCCCTGCTGGAGCGGGCCAATGCTGCCGATCCCAACAACCCCTGGCTGACTTACGAGCTGGCCCGCCTGATGCTGCGCAACGGCGAACGCGCCCGTGCCCACAGCCTCATGGATGGCGTGCTGCGTGCCCGTCCCGATGAGCCGGATGCCTATCACGCTGCCGCGCTGCTGGCATCGGAGCAGGGTGATTGGGGCAAGGCCTACGATCTGCTGGCACGTGTGCCGGCCAATCGACGCAATGCCGAGATCGACCAGTTCCAGCGCCGTGTCTGGCTGCACGAGCAGGTGGCCCAGGCCAACCGCATGGCGCAGATCGGTGACATCGAACCGGCACGCCGCCAGTTGGCCACGCTCAAGGCGCATGCCGCCGGCGATCCGCAGTTGCTGGGTGCGATTGCCCAGGCTTATGTGGATGCGGGTGACAAGGCCGAGGCCCTGGCGCTGATGCGCCCGGTGGTGGGGAACCCCCAGACCGCCAGTGCCGACACCCTGCTGCCGTATGCGGCCGTGCTGCTCAAGAGCGGCGAGGATGCGCAGGCCGCCGCCGTCTTGCGGCAACTGCAGACCATGCCCCTGAGCGCCGATCAGCATCGTGGTTTCCAGGACCTGGTGAGCCTCTATACGGTGCGTCAGGCCGAAGCCACGCGTCAGCGCGGTGACCTGGTGGGCGCCTACGATATCCTGCAGCCGGTGCTCAAGCGCCGTCCGGACGATACACAGGCACAGGGAGCCCTGGCGCGCATGTATGCCAGCGCCGGTGATCGTGACAAGGCGATGGACATCTATCGCACCCTGCAGGCACGCGACCCCGAGAACGCCCAGCTGCAACTGGCCGTGGCGGGCATTGCCTACGAGGCCGATGATTGGCGCTCGGCCGAGGCCGCCTTGAACCAGGCGCTGACGCTGGCGCCGCGCGATCCTGAAATTCTTGCCGGTGCAGCCCGCATCTACCGGGCGCGCGGGCGTACCGGCCGCGCGGCCGAACTGTATCAACAAGCCATCGCCGTGCAGCAAGACCGCCAAGGCGCGATGGATCTGGTGGCGAGCGCCCGTCCGGGTGCCGCGGCCTCGCAGAGCGACAACCCCTTCGTCGGCCTGCCGGGGCAGCGTCTGTCGTCGGCACAATCCGCCCCCGAGCTGGGCGACATGCTCGACGAGGTGCTGGGTGAACCCGTGGCGCCGTCCACGGCGCTGGCGTCGGTGCCTGCCGAAGCGGACCGCTATCC
>JAEWJD010000069.1 GCA_023386765.1 Pseudomonadota bacterium
AAACCCTCCAGCCCCCGTTTGAATCCTCAACCGATTTGGAGGATCCATCATGAAATCATTCGCCACCGCCGCCCTGCTGTCCCTGTCCGTCATGGCCGGCGCCCAAGCCGCCGATACCACCCCGACCCGCGCCCAGGTGCAGGCAGAACTGGAACAGGCCAAGGCTTCCGGTCAATACACCTTCGGTGAAGAAGGCTATCCGGTGATCGTGTCGCAAGGCGCCAGCCTGTCGTCGGCCCAGGTGCAAGACGAACTGGCCCAGGCGCGCAACGCCGGCCAGATGGCATCGGGCGAGCAAGCCTACCCGCCCGTGGCCGCACTGTCGGCGGCCACGCCTGACCGCGCCCAGGTGCGTGCCGACCTGGAGCAGGCCCGCGATGCCGGCCTGGTCACCTTCGGCAACCTGGATTACCCGCCCACCCGCGGTTGATTCCCCGCGCCGGGGTCCCCCCGCCCCGGCAGGCCCGGCCCGTAAGGGTCGGGCCTTTTTGTTTTGGTCAGGCGCGCGCCATCAGGCCCAGCCCTCCAGACGCAGGGTCGCGCGCACCAGTCTTTCGCCTTCCTGTTCGATTTCCTTCAGGCTTTGCCGCACGCTGTTGACGTGTTCGGTGGCTGCCTTCTGCGCCTGCTCGGGCTGGCGGCCGACCACCGCGTTGAACAGCCGCGTGTGCTGCCGGTCGATCTGCCGCTTGTGCGGTTCGCGGTGATACAGGTTGTCCACGCAGGCGAACACGGACCCCAGCATCAGGTCGGTCAGCGACTGCAGTGTATGCACCAGCACCGGATTGTGCGACGCCTCGCAGATCGCCAGGTGAAAAGCATGATCTAGATGCGCATGGGCCGCGCTGTCGGTCTGCACGCCCTGCGCGGCCATCATGGCCTCATAGCGCCGCCGGATCAGGATGAAGTCGGCCTCGGTGCCACGGATCGCCGCCAGGCGGGCGGATTCGCCCTCCAGCAGGGCGCGCACTTCCAGCAAGTCATACAGCGTGCGCGGCTGCGAGTGGAACAGGTGCACCAGCGGGCGGGCATCGACTTGCGCAATGCGCGCCACGAAGGAGCCCCGCCCCTGCTCGGTGCGGATGATGCCGCGCGCGCGCAACAGGCGCAGCCCCTCACGCAGGGCGCTGCGCGACACCCCCAGCTTCTCGGTCAGCCGCCGCTCCGACGGCAGGGGCTGATCCGCCTTGAGCACGCCGTCGACCACCAGCTGCTCGATTCTCTCGGCCACGACTTCGGCCACCTGACGGCGCTTGCCGTCGTGCTCCGCCACGATGGTTTCCACTGGTATGACCAGCTGTTGGCTGGCTCCGGAAAAAAGGGATTTTGATCTTCAATAGCCTGAAATATAACCAGTATCACCGGAATTCTGCGGGCACCGCAGTGCACAAACTGGTATGACCAGTGCGTTCATGGGTAGACATTGCCGCCCCCCTCGCTGATCATTTCTGCAGCGCGGCACGCCGCCCGGGTTTCCTTACCTCTCTTTTTTCCGAGCACCATCATGAGCGAACGCATTGCCCAATCCGGCCTGCAGGTGGCGGCCGAACTGCACCATTTCGTCGAGCGCGAAGCGCTGCCCGGCTCGGGCCTGGACAGCCAGGCCTTCTGGGACGGCTTCGCCGCCCTGATCCACGAGTTTGCGCCGCGCAACCGTGTACTGCTGGCCGAGCGTGACCGCCTGCAGGCGGCGCTGGACGACTGGCACCGGACCCATCCCGGCCCGGTGCGCGACCCGGCCGCCTATCGCCGCTTTCTGCAGGAGATCGGCTATCTGCAGCCCGTGCCGGCCCAGGTCCAGGCCCGCACCGCCAATGTCGACGACGAGATCGCCCGCCAGGCCGGTCCGCAGCTGGTGGTGCCAATGTCCAATGCCCGCTATGCACTGAACGCGGTCAATGCGCGCTGGGGCAGCCTGTATGACGCGCTCTACGGCACCGACGCCATCCCCGGCCCGATCGGCACCGGCTACGACCCAGCACGCGGCCAGGCCGTGATCGAACGTGCGCGCGCCGTTCTGGATGGTGCGGCCCCGCTGACGCAGGGCTCGCACCGGGCGGCTACCGCCTACCGCGTGCGTGACGCGCAACTAAGCGTGACGACCGAGGCCGGCGAAACCGGCCTGAAGGATCCGGCTCAGTTCGTCGGCTATCGCGGCGCCCCCGAGGCGCCTGCCGCCATCCTGCTGTGCAACAACGGCCTGCACCTTGAAATCCAGATCGATGCGCAACACCCGGTAGGAGCGAGCGACGCGGCTGGCGTGAAAGACCTGCTGCTGGAAGCCGCCCTGACCACCATCATGGATTGCGAAGACTCGGTGGCCGCGGTGGACGCCGCCGACAAGACCCATATCTACCGCAACTGGCTGGGCCTGATGCGGGGCGACCTCACCGAGCAGATCACCAAACAGGGCAAGACCTTCACGCGCCGCATGAATGCGGATCGCGACTATCTCGATGCCCAAGGCCGGACCTTCACCCTGCCGGGCCGCTCCTTGCTGTTCGTGCGCAATGTCGGCCACTTGATGACCAACCCCGCCATCCTGGACCGCGACGGCCAGGAAGTGCCCGAGGGCATCATGGACGCCGTGCTGACCTCGCTGGCCGCACGCATCGATCTGAAGCAGCGCCGCAACTCGCGCCAGGGCTCGATCTACATCGTCAAGCCCAAGATGCACGGCCCGGCCGAAGCCGCCTTCGCCGATGCCCTGTTCGCACAGGTCGAAGCACTGTTGGCGCTGCCGCCCAACACGCTCAAGATGGGCATCATGGACGAAGAGCGCCGCAGCAGCGTCAACCTCAAGGCCTGCATCGCGGCCGCGGCCGACCGGGTGGCGTTCATCAACACGGGATTCCTGGACCGCACCGGCGACGAAATGCATTCCGTCATGCAGGCAGGCCCGATGCTGCGCAAGGGCGACATGAAATCGAGCGCCTGGATCCAGGCCTATGAGCGCAACAACGTGCTGGTCGGGCTGGACTGCGGCCTGCGCGGGCGCGCCCAGATCGGCAAAGGCATGTGGGCCATGCCCGACCTGATGGCCGCCATGCTGGAGCAGAAGATTGCGCATCCCAAGGCCGGCGCCAATACCGCCTGGGTGCCTTCGCCCACCGCCGCCACCCTGCATGCGCTGCATTACCACGAGGTCGACGTCAGCGCCGTGCAGCAACAGCTGGAACAGACCCGGCTGGCCGAGGTCGCCGACGAACTGCTGGCCGGACTGCTGACCCTGCCCATCGGCGAGCCCTCAGGCTGGAGCGCCGAAGACATCCAGCGCGAGCTCGACAACAATGTGCAAGGCATCCTCGGCTATGTGGTGCGCTGGGTCGACCAGGGGGTGGGCTGCTCCAAGGTGCCGGATATCAACAACATCGGCCTGATGGAGGATCGCGCAACGCTGCGCATCTCCAGCCAGCACATCGCCAACTGGCTGCTGCACGGCATCGTGACGCAGGAACAGGTCCAGGCTACCTTCGCACGCATGGCTGCCGTGGTCGATCGCCAGAATGCGGACGACCCGGCCTATCTGCCGATGGCCGGCCATGCCGAGAGCTCCTATGCCTTGCGGGCCGCGATGGCCCTGGTGTTCGAAGGCCTGGTGCAGCCCAATGGCTATACCGAGCCGCTGCTGCACGCGTTTCGCCTCGCCTTCAAGGCGGCGCGTGGCTGACGCGGGCAGCAGGC
>JAEWJD010000174.1 GCA_023386765.1 Pseudomonadota bacterium
GGCCCCACGTGACCGTGCCCATCGACGTGCATCTCATGGTCGAACCGGTCGACGAACTGATCCCCATGTTCGCCAAGGCCGGCGCCGACATCATCACGTTCCACCCCGACGCCAGCCGCCACGTCGATCGCACGCTGTCGCTGATCCGCGACCATGGTTGCAAGGCCGGCCTGGTGTTCAACCCGGCTGAATCGCTCAGCCACATGGATTACGTGATGGACAAACTGGACCTGGTGCTGCTGATGTCGGTCAACCCCGGCTTTGGCGGCCAGTCCTTCCTGCCGGCCACGCTGACCAAGCTGCGCCAGGCCCGCGCACGCATCGACGCCTGGACCGCCAGCGGCGGCCAGCCCATCCTGCTGGAAGTCGACGGCGGCGTGAAACCCGACAACATCGCCGAGATCCGCCGCGCCGGCGCCGATACCTTCGTGGCCGGCTCGGCCATCTTCGGCCAGCCCGACTACAAGCAGGTCATCGCGGACCTGCGCAGCGAAATCGCCAAAGGCGAATCGCTGCAGGCCTGAACGGAGACCTCCCATGACGCCATACCGCGCCGCGCTGCTGGATCTAGACGGCACGCTGCTGGACTCCATTCCCGACCTGGCCATGGCCGCCAACGCCATGCGTGTCGAACTGAGCATGCCGCCCCTGCGCGAAGACGTGCTGGCCACCTTCGTGGGCAAAGGGGTCGACAACCTGGTGCGCCGCACGCTGGCCGCCAACCTGGATGCCGACACGCTGGACGACGCGCTTTTCGCACGTGGCCGGGCTTCGTTTCATCGCCACTACCACCTGGTCAACGGCGACCGTGCCCGGGTCTATGACGGCGTGATCGACGGCCTCAAGCGCATGCGCGAGATGGACCTGCGCCTGGCGGTCGTCACCAACAAGCCGACCGAGTTCACGCTGCCGCTGCTGCAACGCACTGGCCTGGCAGGTTTCTTCGAGCTGGTGGTGTGTGGCGACACCTGCGCCCGCCGCAAGCCCGACCCCGACCAGGTACTGCATGCCTGCGAACAGATGGGCATCGGCCCGGCGCAAGCCGTGATGATCGGCGACTCGGTCAACGACACCGTGGCCGGCAGGCGGGCGGGCACGGCCGTGCTGGCCGTACCTTATGGCTACAACGAAGGGATGGACGTGCGTTCGCTCGAAGTCGATGGTATAGTGGATTCACTTGTCGAGGCCGCCGCCTGGATTGGCCGGCAAGCCTGATACCCGATACCCCGTATCCGACTACCCCAGAAAACGCTGCTTTCATGATCGCCATCTCCCTGACCCAAATGCGCAACGCCTCGTGGCGTTGGTGGCGTTTGTCTTCCGGGTGGCGATGAATCCTTCCCGGCCCTAGACGCGTGCACCGCGCCGCACTAGAGCCAGCAGCCAAAGCCCGGAACCTTCAAAGGACCGGGCTTTTTTGTTTGTGTGTCTGGTCCTTCGGCAACCCTGATCCCGAGACCCGACATGACCGAACTTGAATTCAAAGCCCTCGCCGCCCAAGGCTACAACCGCATCCCGCTGGTGGCCGAGACCTACGCCGACCTGGACACGCCGCTGGCGATCTACCTGAAGCTGGCCCACAGCGGCCCGCAGAATGGCCGCATGAGCTGCCTGATGGAGTCGGTGGTGGGCGGCGAACGCTTCGGCCGCTACTCCTTCATCGGCCTGCCGGCGCGCACCGTGATCCGTGCCAGCGGCACCCTCACCGAAGTGCTGCGCGACGGCGTGGTGGTCGAGACCCACGAGGGCGACCCGCTGAGCTTCATCGAGCAATATCAGGCCCGCTTCCGGGTAGCCCTGCGTCCCGGCATGCCGCGCTTCTGCGGCGGCCTGGCCGGTTACTTCGGCTACGACACCGTGCGCCACATCGAACCGCGCCTGGGCCCGGCCACCAAGCCGTTCCCCACCGGCATGGAAGAAGGCACGCCCGACATCATGCTGCTGCACGTCGATGAGCTGGTCATCGTGGACAACCTCGCCGGGCGCACCTATCTGATGGTCTACGCCGATCCGGCCGAGCCCGAAGCCTACACCCGCGCCCAGGAGCGCCTGCTGGCACTGCGCACGCGCCTGCGCAAGCCGGTCGACATCCCCTACAGCCACCCCAGCCTGCAGACCGAGGAAAGACGCGACTTCGCCAAGGAAGACTATCTCGCGGCCGTGCGCCGCGCCAAGGAGTACATCGCCGCCGGCGATCTGATGCAGGTGCAGGTCGGTCAGGTGATCGCCAAGCCTTTCCGCGATGCGCCGCTGTCGCTGTACCGCGCCCTGCGCTCGCTCAATCCCTCGCCCTACATGTACTTCTGGAATTTCGGCGACTTCCAGGTCGTGGGCGCCTCGCCCGAGATCCTGGTACGCCAGGAACAGATCCAGGAAGACGGCCAGGCCAAGTCGCAGATCACCATCCGCCCGCTGGCTGGCACCCGCAAACGCGGCGCCACGCCCGAGCAGGACCAGGCCCTGGCCGCCGAGCTGCGCGCCGACCCCAAAGAGGTGGCCGAACACGTCATGCTGATCGACCTGGCCCGCAATGACGTGGGCCGCGTGGCCGAGACCGGCTCGGTGCGCGTGAGCGACACCATGGCCATCGAACGCTACTCCCATGTCATGCACCTGGTGTCCAACGTGACCGGCAATCTGAATCCCGGCATGAGCAGCATGGATGTGCTGCGCGCGGCCTTCCCGGCCGGCACCCTGACCGGTGCGCCCAAGGTGCGCGCCATGGAGATCATCGATGAACTCGAACCGGTGCGCCGCGGCATCTATGGCGGCGCGGCCGGTTACCTGAGCTATGGCGGCGAAATGGACGTGGCCATCGCCATCCGCACCGGCGTCATCAAGAACGGCACGCTCTACGTGCAGGCAGCCGCCGGCGTGGTGGCCGACTCCAGCCCCGAACTGGAATGGGCCGAAACCGAAGCCAAGGCGCGCGCGGTGCTGCGCGCCGCCGAGCAGGTCCAGCACGGCCTGGACGAGCCCATCTGAGCCCCGACCCGAACGCCCCTCATTTTTCAAGGTTGCACTCCCATGCTGCTGATGATCGACAACTACGATTCCTTCACCTACAACCTGGTGCAATACTTCGGCGAACTCGGCGAAGATGTGCGCGTGGCGCGCAACGACCAGATCACGCTCGAAGAGATCGCCGCCCTGGCGCCGGATCGCATCTGCGTCTCGCCCGGCCCCTGCTCGCCGGCCGAGGCCGGCATCTCGGTGCCGCTGATCCGCGAGTTCGCCGGCAAGCTGCCCATCCTGGGCGTGTGCCTGGGCCACCAGGCCATCGGCGCGGCCTATGGCGGGCGCATCGTGCGTGCCCAGCAGATCATGCACGGCAAGACCGTCACCCTCAGCCATCGCGGCACCGATATCTTCCGTGACCTGCCGTCCCCATATACCGTGATCCGCTACAACTCCCTGACCATCGATCCGGCCACCCTGCCCGAGGAGCTGGAGGTCACCGCCACCGCGCAGGACGGCGACATCATGGGTGTACGTCACAAAACCTTGCCGCTGTATGGCGTACAGTTCCACCCGGAATCGGTGCTGAGCGAGCATGGCCACGCCCTGCTGCGCAACTTCCTGACCCTCTAAGAACAAGGCAACCACCATGACGATTACCCCCGCTGAAGCGTTGACCCGCTGCATCGAGCACCGAGAGATCTTCCACGACGAAATGCTGCACCTGATGCGCATGCTGATGCGTGGCGAAATGTCACCGCAGATCGCCAGTGCCTTGCTCATGGGGCTGCGCGTCAAAAAAGAGACTGTGGGCGAGATCACCGCCGCCGCCGAAGTAATGCGCGAATTCGCCACGCCGGTGGTCACGCCCAACCCCGATGAGTTGCTCGACATGTGCGGCACCGGCGGCGACGGCAGCCACACCTTCAACATCTCCACCACCGCCATGTTCGTGGCCGCCGCCGCCGGCGTGCCAATCGCCAAGCACGGCAACCGCAGCGCCTCGTCATCCAGCGGCAGCGCCGATGTGCTGGAAGCGCTGGGCGCCAACCTCGCGCTCTCGCCCGAGCAGGTGGCCGAGTGCATCCAGGCCACCGGCATCGGCTTCATGTTCGCGCCGGCCCATCACGGCGCCATGAAGAATGTCATGCCGGTACGCAAGGAGCTGGGCGTGCGCACCATCTTCAACATCCTGGGGCCGCTGACCAACCCGGCCAATGCGGCCAACCAGTTGATGGGCGTGTTCCACCCCGACCTGGTGGGCATCCAGGTACGCGTGCTGCAACGCCTGGGCTCGCGCCACGTACTGGTGGTGCATGGCAAGGACGGCATGGACGAGGCCTCGCTGGGCGCCTCCACCCTGGTGGGCGAGCTCAAGGACGGCGAGGTGCGCGAATACGAGATCCATCCCGAAGACTTCGGGCTATCCATGATGTCCAACCGGACCATCAAGGTGTCCAATCGCGAGCAGTCACGCGAGCTGGTAATCGAGGCATTGGAAAATGTCGAAGGCACCGCCCGTGATATCGTCGCCCTGAACGCGGGCCTGGCCATCTATGCCGGCAACAAGGCCGCAAGCATCGAGGCCGCGCTGGCGCTGGCGTTCGAAACCATTGCTAACGGCTCGGCACGCGCCAAGCTGGAAGAATTCTGCGCCTATACCCGGAAATTTTCGACATGAACGATATTCTCGCGAAGATCCTCGCCATCAAGGCCGAGGAAGTCGCCACCGCCCGTCAATTGCGCAGCGAAGCCGAGCTGCTGCGCGAGGCCCAGGCCCGCCAGGACGTGCGCGGCTTCGCCCAGGCCATCGAAGACAAGATCTCGCAGGGCAAGCCCGGCATCATCGCCGAAATCAAGAAAGCCTCGCCGTCCAAGGGCGTGCTGCGCGAAAATTTCGACGCCTCCGAAATCGCCTCGTCCTATGCGGTCAATGGCGCGGCCTGCCTGTCGGTGCTGACCGACGTGCAGTTCTTCCAGGGCTCGCATGACAACCTGCGCCGTGCACGCGCGGCCTGCGCGCTGCCCGTGCTGCGCAAGGATTTCATCATCGATCCTTATCAGGTCATCTCGGCGCGCGCCATGGGTGCCGACTGCGTGCTGCTGATCGTGGCCGCGCTGGCACCGGCCCAGCTGCGCGATCTGGAAGCCCTGGCCATGGGCCTGGGCATGGACGTGCTGGTCGAGGTCCACGATGAGGCCGAGCTGGACACGGCCCTGGCCCTCAAGACGCCGCTGTTGGGGATCAACAACCGCTACCTGCGCACCTTCGAGACCAGCCTGGAAACCACGCTGCGCCTGCTGCCGCGCATCCCTGCCGGCAAACGCGTGATCACCGAGAGCGGCATCGTCGCACCCGAGGACGTCAAACGCATGCGCGACAACGGCGTGCAGGGTTTCCTGGTCGGCGAGGCGTTCATGCGCGCCCCCGATCCCGGCCTCGAACTGGCCCGCCTGATGGGTTGACCCCCCTGGCTCACGATCAAGGCCCTCTGCGGAGGGCCTTTACTTTGTCCGCACGCAAGCACCGCGACAGCTTCCTGGGTTAATTTGTCAGATCCCGCGCTATGCATATCCCCCTTCTTGGCGCGGGCCTACTCAGGAGGTCATCGCATGGCAACCACGATGAAAGCCGCTGTCGTCCGCGAGTTTGGCAAACCCCTGGTGATCGAGGACGCCCCCATTCCCCAACCCGGGCCGGGCCAGATCCAGGTCGCGGTGCAGGCCTGCGGCGTCTGCCACACCGACTTGCATGCCGCCGAAGGCGACTGGCCGGTCAAACCCAACCCCCCTTTCATTCCTGGCCATGAAGGCGTGGGTTTCGTCTCGGCCGTAGGGGCCGGGGTCAAGCACATCAAGGAAGGTGACCGGGTCGGCGTGCCCTGGCTGTACTCGGCCTGCGGCTATTGCCGCCACTGCCTGGGCGGCTGGGAAACCCTGTGCGAATCGCAACAGAATTCCGGCTACTCGGTCAACGGCGGTTTCGCCGAATACGTCGTGGCCGACCCCGACTATGTCGGACACCTGCCGGCCAATATCGGCTTCGCCGAAATCGCACCGGTACTGTGCGCCGGCGTGACGGTCTACAAGGGCCTGAAGGTCACCGACACCAAGCCGGGTGACTGGGTCGCGATCTCCGGCATCGGCGGGCTGGGCCATATGGCGGTGCAGTATGCGCGTGCCATGGGCCTGCACGTGGTGGCCGTGGACGTCGATGACGCCAAGCTGGAGCTGGCCAAGCGGCTGGGTGCGGAGATCGTCGTCAACGCCAAGACCCAGCCCGATCCGGCCGCCAAGGTCAAGAAGCTGACCAGCGGCGGCGTACAGGGCGTGCTGGTGACGGCCGTCTCGCCCAAGGCTTTCGAGCAGGCCATGGGCATGTGCGCGCGGGGCGGCACGATCTCGCTCAACGGCCTGCCGCCGGGTGACTTCCCGCTGCCCATTTTCAGCACCGTGCTCAATGGCCTGACGGTGCGCGGCTCCATCGTCGGCAGCCGCCTGGACCTGCAGGAATCGCTCGATTTCGCGGCCGACGGCCTGGTGGCCGCCACCATCGGCATGGCGCGGCTGGACGACATCAATCAGGTGTTCGACGATATGCGCCAGGGCCGGATCGAGGGACGCATGGTGCTGGATCTGACCCGCTAGACTCAGCCCTTGCCGCGCGGCTCGTCCGCCGCCGCGGCGGGCGTGTCGCCCTGGCGGTGGCGCCAGTAGAAGGCCACGCGCCGGATACGGGCGCCGCGAAATTGGAGCTGGGAGCGGCTGCCCGGCATGGGCACGCCGCGTTGAGTGCTGTTTTTCATTGCGGGTCTGTCTTCACAAGACCAAAAAAAACCTGCCGGGGTCTGGCCCCGGCAGGTACAAAACCTGTCAGTGAGCGCGTTCGCGCGCCCACTGCAGGGCGTCTTCAAGACGGTCGTTGCCCCAGAACATCTCGTCCTGGACCATAAAGGTCGGCGCGCCAAAGATACCCAGTTGGCGCGCCTGATCCACCTGACGGCGCAGCGCTTCCTTGCAGGCGTCGCTGCGGGCACGCGTGAGCCAGTCGTCGGCATCCAGGTCCAGGTCGGTCAGCAGGGTGCGCATGACATCCTCGGCCTGGATGTCCTGGTCGGAAGCAAAATTGGCGGCGAACACCGCACGGCAGAAGTCCAGGCCCCAGACCTCATCCTGGCCCAGCAAGGCCAGCCTGGCGGCCAGCACGCTCATGCGCGGAAACACCGAAGGCCGGCGGTAAGGCAGGCCATATTTGTCAGCCAACCGGGCCACGTCGCGCATCATGTAGGCCCCCTTTCCCGGGAACAGCCGAAACGGGCTGTCCTGCCAGCCCTGGGTCTGGAAAATAGGGCCCAACAGAAAGGGACGCAGCACCAGCGTCACCCCCGCCTGCCGTGCCAGAGGCCCGACACGGGCAATGGCCAGGTAGCTGTAGGGGCTGGCGAAATCGAACCACATCTGCACCGGGGGTGCGGGGTCTGGCGTCATGGCATGGCTCCGGCTGATGCGATCCGCGTGCCCAAGACAGGGCGCGACGGGCCGCGAAGCTTTCTGATCCATCCTATTGGACGCTGCAGGCTAAGATTGCTCAAGCAATTTCCACGCCCTCATGACATGAGCCATACGCATGCCAATCCCGCTCGCTAAACTGCCGCCGCTCGATCTGATACGTGGTTTCGTGGCGGTGGCCCGACGCATGAGCATCACGCACGCCGCCCACGACCTGCATCTGACCCAGTCCGCCGTCAGCCGGCAGATCCGGGCCCTGGAGACCCATCTTGGCGTGCCCTTGTTCACCCGAGGCTTTCGCAGCATCGCCCTGACGCCAGAAGGCGCGCAGCTGTTCCGCCTGGCCGATCCCTGGCTGAACCAGCTGGGCGAACTGGGTGAGCGCTGGCGCCATCCCGGCCGCCGCCAACCGGTGACGGTGTCGACCACCATCGGGGTGGCGGCGTTGTGGTTGTTGCCGCGTCTGGGCGCGTTCCAGCAGGCGCACCCCGGCATTGACGTGCGTGTCGCCGCCGACAATCGGGTACTGCCGCTCGGCCAGGACGGGGTGGACATCGCGATTCGCTACTGCCGCGGCAGGCCGGCCGGTGAGCCGGCCCAGTGGCTGTTCGGCGAAGCCGTCGTCCCGGTGGCGCACCCGAGCCTGGCCGAGGCGCCACTGGAAGCCGCCAGCCTGCCGCGGCAGGTCCTGCTGGAGTTCGACGATCCCTCGCGCCCCTGGTTGCAATGGGATGAATGGCTGGGCTCGCACGGCATGCAGGCCCTGCGTCCGCGCGGAATGCTGCGCTTCAATCAGTATGACCAGGTGGTGCAGGCCGCGCTGGCCGGCCAGGGAGTGGCGCTGGGCCGTCTGGCTCTGGTGGCGCCCATGCTGGCCGACGGCCGGCTGCGTGCGCTGGGTGCTGCCGCTCCCGAACAAACGCCCCTGTCGTATTGGCTGGTGCGCCACCCGCGCGACAGCTCACCCGACACCGAGATCGTGGCGCAGTGGCTGCTCGCCCAGGCGGCAACCGGCCAGACCTGACGCCAGCGCTCAGGCCACCGAGACGCGCCCTTCGCCGGGACGCATCTCCCCGACGACGGCGGCCTGGCCGAAGCCCCCGGCGGCAAAGATATCCAGCACCTGCGCGGCGGCCTGCGGCGCGCAGGCCACCAACAGACCGCCAGAGGTCTGCGGATCGGTCAACAGATGACGATCCGCCTCGCTCAGGCCGGGCGCCAGATCCACCGCGGCCCCGTAAGAAGCCCAGTTGCGGCCCGAGGCTCCGGTCACCACGCCGGCGGCGGCCAGCTCGCGCACCCCGGCCAGCCAGGGCAATTCGGCCAGTCGCAGCTGCGCCGTCAGACCGGCACCGCGTGCCATCTCCAGCGCATGGCCCAGCAGGCCGAAACCGGTGACATCGGTCATGGCGTGCACGCCGGGCAGGGTGGCCAGTTCGGTGCCCGGGCGGTTGAGCAGCGTGGTGGCAGCCAGCATGGCGGCATAGCCATCGGCATCCAGGCGGCCTTTTTTCAGGGCCGCCGAAAGAATCCCCACGCCCAGCGGCTTGCCCAGGATGAGGACATCGCCCGCCTGCGCGGCAGCATTGCGCTTGACGTGATCGGGATGAACCAGGCCCATTGCGGCCAACCCGTAGATGGGCTCGACCGAATCGATGCTGTGCCCGCCCGCGATCAGGATGCCAGCCTCTTCGCAGACCGATTGGCCGCCGCGCAGAATCTCGGCGATCACCTCGGGAGGCAACACATTGATCGGCATGCCTACGATCGCCAGCGCCATGATGGGCTTGCCGCCCATGGCATAGACATCGGACAGCGCATTGGTCGCGGCAATACGCCCGAAGTCGAAGGGATCATCGACGATGGGCATGAAGAAATCGGTGGTGGCGATCAGGGCCTGCTGATCATTCAGGCGGTAGACGGCCGCATCATCGGCGGTTTCGGTGCCGACCAACAGGTTGGGATCGCGCAACTGAGGTGCAAAGCGCGACAGCAGATCCGACAGCACGCCCGGGGCGATCTTGCAGCCGCAGCCGCCACCATGCGAGAGCGAAGTCAGGCGCGGAACACCGTGGGCGGACTGGGTCATGCAGCTACTCCTTGAAGGGGAACGGACGCGGGCGCGGCCGGCAATGGCGGAAGGCAGCAGGAGTCGAACCTACCTGGGAACGTCTGACGTCCCCAACTGGGTTTGAAGCCCAGCCGTGCCACCGGGCACGCATGCCTTCCCTGGTGCGGCCCCGGGCCGCGAACGACTGCCTATGATAACGATTCGTCCAGATCCTGTGCAGCCAGGAGCCAGGCGCTGTCGGGGCGCAGGACATGGCTGTCGCGCAGCCGCCGCGTGTGACCGCTGCGGTCGAAGAACTCAAGCACCTGGATGGCGCGCTTGCGGCCCAGCCCGGTGCGGTCGCGAAACACGCCCGCCTGCACGCTGCCGTGCTGCCTGCACAACCCGGTCACCAGCGCGGCCAGCGTCGCCACGGTGGCGCGTGGATAGAAGAGATCGGGCACCACCTGGGCCAGTTCGCCGCGCCGCAACAGCTTGCGCAGCAACTGCCGCATCTCGCCCTCGGGCACGGACAGAGCGCGTCCCAGATCACGCACCCAGGGCGGGTCGAAGCCGCCGGCCAGCAACAGCGCTAGCGCCTTGTCCGCCAGCGCCTGTTCCGCCTCGCCAAGCACGGCGCCCTGCCCGGGCAAGCGCCACCAGACCCCCTGGCGTTGCACCTGTTCCTGTGCCGCAGCCGCCTGCAGCACCGCCTGCCACAAGGTCTCGCCAGCCTGCGGGCAGGCCATGCGGCGCAGCCGCGCAGCATCTGCGCCGGGCTCATCGGGGAACTGGCGATGAAACCGTGCCAGCGCCTCCTGCAGCGTCGTCTGCAGAGCCTGCCAATGCCGCTGCGTGATCAGCACCCTGCCTCCCGCCTGCCAGCTCGCGCCCGGCGGCGCGCAATCGGGCGGCACCCCGCCCAGGCGCAGCACCTGCTCGCGCGTCAGGCCCAGCGGGGCCTGCGCCAGCAACGCC
>JAEWJD010000223.1 GCA_023386765.1 Pseudomonadota bacterium
TCACGGCAAGTTCGGCCCGCCCGGGGCCGCCGGCGGAGAGGAAGGCGGACGCACGCGCGTGACCATCTACCGCGATGGCCAGCCGTATGTGCCGGCGCACATATCCAAAGACCAGGGCATCGTCATGCAGGCCGGCGACGTGATCGAAGTCTATACGCCAGGCGGCGGTGGCTATGGCGATCCGGCGCTGCGCGCGCCACAAGCCATCGCCTACGATCAGCGCCAAGGCTATTACCCCGACTAAGGGCTGACAACGGCCCCGGGAAGCATGCCGGGGCCGTTGCCGTTTATACCTGGGCCAGGGCCTGATCCAGGTCGGCGATCAGGTCATCGATGTGCTCGATGCCAATCGACAGGCGCACGGTTTCTTCGCGCACACCGGCCTTGGCCAGCTCTTCAGGATTGAGCTGGCGATGGGTGGTCGAGGCCGGGTGGGTGGCAAGCGACTTGGCGTCACCGATGTTGACCAGACGCGTGAACAGATTGAGCGCATCCTGGAAGCGGGCACCGGCTTCGCGGCCGCCCTTGACGCCGAAAGTGAACAGGCCCGGGGCCTTGCCGCCCAGGTACTTCTGCACCAGCGCATGGTCAGGGTGTTCCGGCAGGCCGGCGTAGTTGACCCACTCGACCTTGGGATGCTGTTTGAGATATTGGGCGATCTTGACGGCGTTCTCGACGATGCGGTCGACACGCAGGGCCAGCGTTTCGATGCCCTGCAGGATCTGGAAGGCATTGAACGGCGAGAGCGCCGCACCGGTATTGCGCAGCGGCACCACGCGTGCACGCCCGATATAGGCGGCCGCGCCGAAGGCTTCGGTGTAGACCACGCCGTGATAGCTCACGTCGGGTTCGTTCAGGCGCTTGAAGCGCTCTTTGTGTTCTGCCCAGGGAAATTTGCCCGAATCGATGATCGCGCCGCCCAGGCTGGTGCCATGGCCGCCCAGGTACTTGGTGAGCGACTGCACCACGATGTCCGCGCCATGCTCGATGGGGCGCAGCAGATAGGGCGACGGCACGGTGTTGTCGACGATCAGCGGCACGCCGTGGCGGTGCGCCAGGTCGGCCAATGCCTGAATGTCGGTCACGTTGCCCAGCGGATTGCCCACCGACTCGGCGAAGATGGCCTTGGTGCGCGCGTCGATCTGGCGTTCGAAGCTGGCCAGATCCGACGGGTCGGCAAAGCGGGTGGAGATGCCGTACTGCGGCAGCGTGTGCGCCAGCAGATTGTAGGTGCCGCCGTACAGCGTGCTGGACGAGACGATGTTGTCGCCGGCTTCGGCCAGCGTCAGGATCGAGTAGGTCACGGCAGCCTGACCCGAGGCCAGTGCCAGCGCGGCGATGCCCCCCTCAAGCGCGGCCACGCGCTGCTCGAGCACGTCGTTGGTCGGGTTCATGATGCGGGTGTAGATATTGCCCGGCACCTTCAGGTCAAACAGGTCCGCGCCATGCTGCGTATCGTCGAAGGCATAGGCCACGGTCTGGTAGATGGGCACGGCCACCGCGCGCGTGGTGGGATCCGGACGGTAACCGCCGTGCACGGCGATGGTCTCCAGGCGCCAGTTCTTGTTGGAATCACTCATCTGCTTCTCCTTCCGCAGGGATGGATGGGGGGAACGGGATAGAAACTCGGGAATACGGAAATACGGGAATTCGGGCCGGGCGGCGGACGCAAACACGCCGAGCGCCCACGAAGGGGCGCTCGGCGTAACCATACTCCAAATCGACCCGCGCGCAGAAGCGTCAGGCCAGGGCGTTCTTGTAGATTTTCCCGTCTTTCATGATGAGGCGCAGGTTGCTCTGCGGCTCGGTCAGGAAGTCCAGGTTGCGCGAGGGATCGCCGTCGACTACCAGCAGGTCGGCCAGGCTGCCGGCGACGATGCTGCCTACGCTGGCCCCATAAGGGTTGCGCGCGCCTGACATGCCCAGCAGCTGGCCGTTCTGGCCGGTCGCCATGCGCAGCAGATCCAGCGGCGCGTACAGCCGGGTCAGCTTGGCCAGCATGTGACCGTGGCGCTCGAGCTTGTCCGGCGCAAACAGGATATCGGTGCCCCAGGCCGTCTGGATATTGAACTGCTGCGCCATCGCATAGGCGCGCTCGGTGCCTTCGGCCACCATCTGCTGCTTGGCGTGGCTGCGCGGATCGGCGTGCGGGTTGGCATCGTCGTCGCCGAAAAAGGGCTGCAGGCTCCACCAGGCGCCATGGTCGGCCATCATGCGCACGGTTTCCTCATCGGCCAACTGGCCATGCTCGATGGAGCGCACACCGGCCCGCAGCGCACGCTGGATACCTTGGGCGCCATAGACGTGCACCATGACATAGGTGCCCCAATCGGCCGCGGCCTGCACGCCGGCACGCAGTTCCTCTTCCGTGAACTGCACGCTCGTGAGCGGGTCATACAGCGAGGTCACGCCACCGCCGGCCATGAGCTTGAGCTGCGAGGCACCCAGCATGAGCTGCTCGCGCGCGCGGCGCAGCACTTCGTCGTGCCCGTTGGCGATCGCGCAGATGCCGGCCGCCTCGGGATGACTGAGGACATCCGGGCGCGACGGCACCTCATAGGGCATGCGGAAGTCGCCGTGGCCGCCAGTCTGCGACACCATGGCGCCGGAGGGGAAAATCCGCGGGCCGTGCACCAGGCCCTCGTCGATCGCGCGTTTGAGCGAGAAACTCGGTCCGCCGGCATCGCGCACGCTGGTGAAGCCCCGCATCAGGGTGTTCTGGGCCTGGTGCGCGGCATTCAGGTGGATATAGGGGGTATCGGCGGTCATGGCCGCCAACTGGCTGATGCCGCAGAGCATCGAGTGCCAGTGCGCATCGATCAGGCCCGGCATCAGCACACGCCCGCCGCAATCGAGATACTCCACGCCTTCCTGGCGTGCACCGGCCGGCTGGATATCGGCCACGCGATTGCCTTCGATGCGTACGCATAGCCCGTCGCGCAGGGCTGCCGTGACACCATCGAACAGACGGATATTGGTCAGCACCAGAGGCTTGGCGCAAGCCAGCGGTTCGCCCATGAAGGCGCTATCGGCGCGAAAGGCGCCGAAAGGCCGGGACGCCTCGGCCTGGCCGCCTGCGGCAAGACGGTGCAGCAGATCGGTTTCAAGGCGGCGATGCGCCCAGCGCATGGCCGGCCCATGCGCCACGCACCCACAAGCCGGTGCTGCGCCTGCTCCCCGTACCCGCCGGGTCTGCAGCGGCCGCGACTCTGTTCTTGCCATAAACATCGAAACTGCTCCCTTGATGACTAATGAAATGCTTGCCCAGGACTTCCGCCATCCTACTGCCTGCCGTGGCTTCCCGACACCCCCGGGAGCAGGGTGGCCCGGCCCCCTGTAGAATCAGCATCAACGCTATTGAATTCTTATTTCCGGCTCGACGCACAGGAGTACGCATGAAGCACGCTTTGCAGGCTACGCCCACCCGACTCATCCCGCTGCTGGTTCTCGCCCTGGCCGCCACGGCCGCGCAGGCCGCCGACAGCGTCCCGCCGCTGGTGCAGGTGCCGGCGGGCAACTATGTCACCTGGCGCGCTCCGGCCGAAGGCGTCATCACCTACCAATGCCAGACCCGCCTGGACGGCGCCGAAGCGCCCGCCTGGGCCATCGTGGCCGGCAAGGCCCGGCTGGGTGATGCGGCGCAAAGCGGCAGCTACACCAGCCCGCCGGATACCTGGCGTGCGGCCGATGGCTCCTCGCTGACCGGTCTGCAGAGCATCCGCGCCAGCTCTGGCGCCAACCAGCTCCAGGACCAGCTGGTGATCGCCAATCCGGCGCCGACTGCCGGCCTGCTGAGTGGCGTGACCTACATCCAGCGCCTGGTGCGCGGCGGCGGCGGTGCTCCCCAGGAAAGCTGCAATGTCAGCCAGGTAGGCAAGCGCGTGGACAGTCCCTTCCAGGCCGACTACGTGTTCTGGTCGCCCAACTGAGCCGGCCCTGCCGGACCGGGAACGACGCGCCGCCATGGCGCGTTTTTTTTGCCTCGCTGGGCCCACGCATGCACTCGCGCAGGGTGACGGAAAACGGAAAAAAATCCGGGCGCGTGCGCTGCCCGCGGCACCGGAGCGGGCGCACTTGCGGTCAGCAGCGCCTGTCATGGCACATTGCTGCAAATATGCAAAATACAGCGCAAAAACAGGCAAGAATTGCAGGGGTTCTTCATTTCTGCATGCATCGCTGAAAAAACCAAGAACCCTGCGCTATGCTAATGAAGCGAAAAAGATAATGACACGCCCGTCCGGAAAAACAACGCATACACTTTGAAATAAAAAAACCCTAAACTCCGGCTAACCTGATAGGCTGCCAATCGGCCTGCAAGCCGCATGCCCGCTGCCTCTGCGGTCCCGGGCAACCGGATTCGGCCCAATTATTGATTCAAATCAGATTCCCCCGAGCCGGCCTTGTATTAGGCTCTGGAATATCCCGGGTTGCGAAGGCTCCACCCAATCCGGGAATGTCAACGACTTGGAGCCTGATTGTTATATAGCTTGAACTC
>JAEWJD010000277.1 GCA_023386765.1 Pseudomonadota bacterium
GCTACGCCTATGGCTTTGCTTTGCAGCGCGCGCGCGAGGCCGTGCTCAGTAAATTGCTGGACCGCACCGCGCAAACCATGGCTCAGATCACCCAGCGCGAGCCGCTGGATGATGCCGCCGTGGCCAAGGCTGCGGTGGGGGGCTCCGTTTGATGAACAAGGCAATGAAATACTCCGTGATCGCGGGAACGGGCAGTTTTCTGCCCGAGCGGGTTGTCTCCAATGATGCGTTGGCTGAGGAATTGGCCACGCGCGGCATCGAGACGTCGGATGAATGGATCATCGAGCGCACCGGCATCCGCCAGCGCCACCTCGCCGAGCGCGGGGTGACCACCAGCATGCTGGCCACCGAGGCGGCGCGCCGCGCGATGGACGATGCAGGTGTCGGGCCGCAGGATCTCGATCTGATCATCGTGGCAACGTCCACGCCCGATTTCGTTTTCCCCAGCACCGCTTGCCTGGTCCAGGCCAATCTGGGCGCCAAGGGCGGGGCGGCCTTCGACGTGCAGGCCGTCTGTAGCGGGTTCGCCTACGGGTTGACCACTGCGGACAGCTTCGTGCGTGCCGGCCGCGCACGCTGCGCGCTGGTGATCGGCGCCGAAGTGTTCTCCAGCATTCTCGACTGGAACGACCGTGGCACCTGCGTGCTGTTCGGTGACGGCGCTGGCGCCGTGGTCATCAAGGCAGCCGATGAGCCCGGTATTCTGGCCGCCAACTTGCATGCCGACGGCAGCTTGACCAAAATCCTGTGTGCCGCGGGTAACGTCGCCTATGGCGCGGTGACGGGGGATCCCTTCCTGCGCATGGACGGGCAGGCCGTGTTCAAGCAGGCCGTCACGGTGCTGGATCGTTCGGCTCGTGATGTCTGCGCCGAGGTCGGCATGACCATCGATCAGATCGATTGGCTGGTGCCGCACCAGGCCAATGTGCGCATTCTCAATTTCCTGGCCCGCAAGCTCGGCGTTCCCGTCGAGCGTGTCGTCATGACGGTGGACCGGCACGCCAACACCTCGGCAGCCAGCGTTCCGCTGGCGCTGGATGTCGCACGCCGCGACGGGCGTATCAAGCCCGGCCAGCACGTGCTGATGCAGGGCGTGGGCGGCGGCTTCACCTGGGGCTCGGTACTGGCCCGCATGTGATGCACGGCGGGCGGCTTGCCGTCCGTCGCATCAACCAAGAGAGATACGGACCACCATGAAACTCGCATTTGTTTTTCCTGGCCAAGGATCGCAGTCCGTCGGCATGATGGACAGCTGGGCTGGCAACGCCGCTGTGGCCGATGTGCTCAGCCGTGCAAGCGCTGCGCTCGGCCAGGATCTCACCGCCCTGATCGCTCAGGGACCGGCGGATCAGCTCAACCTCACGACGAATACGCAGCCGGCCATGCTGGCGGCGGGCGTGGCCTGCTTCGCCGCCTGGCGTGCCGCCGGCGGCCCGATGCCGGCCGTCATGGCCGGTCACAGCCTGGGCGAATATGCCGCGCTGACCGCCGCGGGTGCGCTGGCTCTCGAAGATGCCGTGCCCCTGGTGCGCATCCGTGCCGACGCCATGCAGGCTGCGGTGCCGGTCGGCACGGGCGCCATGGCCGCGGTGCTGGGCCTGGACGATGATGCCGTACGCGCGGCCTGCGCGCAGGCCGCGCAGGGTGACGTCGTGGAAGCCGTCAATTTCAATGCCCCCGCCCAGGTCGTGATCGCCGGCCACAAGGCCGCTGTCGAGCGCGCCTGCGAGGCGGCCAAGGCTGCCGGCGCCAAGCGCGCACTGTTGCTGCCGGTGTCGGCCCCGTTTCACTCCAGCCTGCTCAAGCCGGCTGCCGAAGTGCTGGCCGGCGCGCTGGCCGATATTGCGGTGCAGTCGCCGGAAGTCGCCGTGATCAACAACGTCGACGTGGCCGAGCAGTCCGACCCGGCTGCCATCCGCGACGCGCTTGTGCGTCAGGCCTGGCATGCCGTGCGTTGGGTGGAAACCATCCAGCGCATGAAAGCCGCTGGCGTGACCCACGTCATCGAGTTCGGCCCGGGCAAGGTGCTCACCGGCCTGACCAAGCGCATTGACTCCGAATTGACCGGGCTGGCTGTGACCGATCCGGCCTCGCTGGAAGCGGCGCTGGCCACCATCAAGGGGAATTGAGCATGGAACAGACGACGAAAGACCTGGAAGGCAAGATCGCGCTGGTCACGGGTGCAACGCGTGGCATCGGCCGTGCGATCGCCCTGCAATTGGCCGCGCGTGGCGCGACTGTGGTCGGTACGGCTACCTCTGAAGCCGGCGCGGCAGCCATCAGCGAGACGCTGGCGGCCAGCGGCGGCCGCGGGGTGGTGCTCAACGTGACGGATGGGCCGGCTGTCGAGGCCCTGGTCGAAGCGCTGGCCAAAGAGGGCGGCCCCCATATCCTGGTCAACAATGCCGGCATCACGCGCGATATGCTTGCCATGCGCCTGAAGGACGATGACTGGAGTGACGTCATCGACACCAACCTGAGCGCCGTGTTCCGTCTGGCGCGCGCCGCGATGCGCCCCATGATGAAGGCCCGCTGGGGCCGTATCATCAACATCACTTCGGTGATCGGTTCGGCCGGCAACGCCGGTCAGGCCAACTACGCCGCCGCCAAGGCGGGCGTGGCCGGGATGTCGCGTGCCTTGGCGCGTGAGTTGGGCAGCCGCAATATCACGGTAAACTGCGTGGCGCCGGGCTTTATCGATACCGATATGACCCGTGTGCTGGGCGAGGCCCAGACCACTGCGCTTTTGCAACAGATTCCGGCGGGCCGTCTCGGCCAGCCCGAAGATATCGCCAATGCGGTCGGCTTTCTGGCCAGCCCTGCGGCGGGTTACATTACAGGTACGACCCTGCACGTGAACGGCGGGATGTACATGCAATAACTTGCATTGCGCGGCCCGGCCCTTTGGGCTGGTGCGCAATGTGCTTGT
>JAEWJD010000303.1 GCA_023386765.1 Pseudomonadota bacterium
ACGCCGGACCTGGCCCGCAGCGCGTGGCGCGATCTACTCGAGCACATCACCGCGCTGGGCTGGCACGTGGAAATCCACACGCCGGCTGCGCGTCTGCCCGAAGCCATCCCGCCCCTGCTGGCCGCAGGCTGCCGCATCGTGGTGGATCACTTCGGCCGGCCGGACGGCGCGGCCGACGATCCCGCCTTCGACTATCTGCTGGCGCATGGCGACAGCGGCCGCGTCTGGGTAAAGCTCTCGGCGGCCTATCGGATCTGGCCGGCTGCGGTCTGCACCGCCCAGGCCCGCCTGGCCGCCCAAAGATTGCTGAGCGCTTTCGGCCCCGCACAACTGCTCTGGGGCAGCGACTGGCCTCATACCGAACACTCCCGGCATCCCGCTGCCCAGCACGCATGGGACAGCCTGCCGGCCTGGATTGACGACGAAGCGGCGCGCCGCTACATACTGGCCGACAGCGCGTCGGCTCTATTTGGCATCAAAGGAGATACGCCATGACGACTTTCCCTCAACTGGGGCGCCGCGCCCTGGCCGGCCTGGCCTTGGCCGGTGCCGCCGCGCTGGCGGCTCCCGTGGCCCATGCCCAGTATCCGGAACGCCCCGTGACGCTGATCGTCACCTACCCGCCTGGCGGCACGGTGGACGTCGTGGCGCGTCTGATCGGGCCGCGCCTAGCGGCGCGCCTGGGGCAGCCCGTGGTGGTGGAAAATCGTGGCGGCGCCGGCGGCATGATCGGCGGCGCGGCGGCGGCCAAGGCGAAGCCCGATGGCTACACCCTCATGCTGGACGCCTCCAACCATGCCCAGAACCCGGCCCTGCATAGCCGCATGCAGTTCGACACGCTGAAAGATTTCACGGCCGTCTCGCTGTTGCTGCGCGTGCCCAACGTGCTGGTGGTGGCTCCCGACTCGCCGTTGAAGGACGTCGCCCAGGTGATCCGCGAAGGTAAACAGACCGAAGCGCCGCTGTACTTCGCCTCGGCCGGCCCGGGCTCGGCGCAGCACCTGGCCGGTGAGCTTTTCAATCTGCAGGCAGGCACGCAACTGGAACACGTCCCCTACAAGGGAGGCGGCCCGGCCATGATCGACGTGATGTCCGGCCAGGTGCCGGTCATGTTTGCCTCCATGGGCTCGGCCTGGCAACACGTCAAGAACGGCAAGCTGCGCGCTATCGCCGTCGGCGGCGATCATCGCTCGGCCGCGGCTCCCGAACTGCCCACCATCGAGGAAAGCGGTGTACCGGGCTACGCGTCGTATGAGTGGAACGCTGTCTTTGCGCCGACCGGCACGCCTCCGGAGATCGTCGAGCAAGTGTCGCAGGCGCTGGCCGAGGTGCTCAAGGAAGACGCCATCGTGACGACCCTGCAGGGCTTCGGTGCCGAACCGATCGGCTCCAGCCCCGCAGAACTGGAGGCGTTCCGCCGCAGCGAAATCGACAAATGGCAGACTGTCGCGCAACAGGCCGGCCTGAAGCTCGACTAAAGCACAGGGGGCGGCAACTGCCGCCCCACCCCCTCAGCGGTAATAGACGCAGATGCGCTGACCGTCGATCTCGTGCACCCGGATCGGCAGCGCATACAGCTCGCTCAGCACATCCGAGCGTATCAGTTCGGCGGGCGCCCCCTGATGCGCCACCTTGCCCTGCCGCATGGCAACGATATGGTCGGCATAAGCCGAGGCGAAATTCAGGTCGTGCAACACGATGAGCACTGTCTTGCCCAGCTCGTCGGCCGCACGGCGCAGCACGCGCATCATGGCCACGGCATGCTTCATGTCCAGGCTGTTGAGCGGCTCGTCCAGCAGCACATAGCGCGTGTCCTGACACAGCACCATGGCCACGAAGGCACGCTGGCGCTGGCCGCCGGACATTTCATCCAGATAGCGATCCGCCAGCGGCGTCAGGTCGAGATAGTCGATGGCGCGCTCGATGTGCGCCTTGTCGTCCAGGGTCAGCCGCCCGCCGGTATGGGGAAAGCGCCCGAACGCCACCAGATCACGCACCGTCAGGCGCAGCGGCAGGTGATTGTCCTGGCGCAGAATGGCCAGCCGGGTGGCCAGCTCGCGGCTGTCGGCCTGGGTCACATCCAGGCCATCGACCAGAACCTGGCCCTGCGTCAGTGGCAGCAAACGGCTGATCATGGACAGCAAGGTGGATTTGCCTGCGCCGTTGGGGCCGACGATGGCGGTCACGCCACGCGCGGGCAACTGCAGGCTCACGTCATCGACCACCACACTATCGTCATAGCATTTGCTGACGGATTTCAGCTCTATCATCGACGCCCCTTGCGCAGAATCAGGATAAGGAAAAGCAGGCCGCCCACGAATTCGATCACCACGCTGACGGTCGTGCTCAGGCCCAGCACCCGCTCCAGCAGGGTCTGCCCTCCCACCAGGAAGATCACCCCCCACAGCACGGCGGCCGGCACGGTCTGCCCATGACGATCACTGGCCATGCTCTGGTAGGCGAGATTGCTCACCAGCAGCCCCAGGAAGGTCACCGGCCCCACCAGCGCCGTGGCCACCGCCACCAGCACCGCCACGCCGCCCAGGGTGGTCAGCAGCGTTGCGCGATAGTTGATCCCCAGATTGATCGCCATGTCACGACCCAGGGCAACCACGTCGTAGCGCCGGCGCATGCGCCAGAACATCAGGCTCACCAACACGGCCGCACCTGCCGCCAGCGGCAGCAGGCCGACGCGCACGCTGTTGAAACTGGCGAACATGCGGTCCTGCAGCACCAGGAACTCGTTGGGATCGATCAACCGCATGGCAAAGCTCGACAGGCTGCGAAACAGCAGACCGAAGATGATCCCCACCAGCATCATCAGGTGCAGGCTCTGCGTGCCGCCGGTGAACAGCCAGCGGAACAGCACGCAGGCAAAACCGGTCATGGCGCCCACTTCCAGCAGGAACTGCCAGGCCGGTGTGGCCGTATTCATGGCCGACAAACCGAAGCCATAGACGATGGCGGCCTGAATGGTCACGTACAGCGCATCGAAACCCATGATGGACGGGGTGAGGATGCGGTTGTGCGTCATGGTCTGGAACAGCACCGATGACACGGCCACGCAATAGGCCACCAGCACCATCGCCGCCAGCTTTCCGCCGCGAAACGGAAGCACGAACGACCACTGTCCACGCGCGTCGATCGTCATATAGGCCACGCAGCAGGCCAGCGCCAGGCCGACCAGCACGCCCAGGCGCATGCCCGGGCTGATCCGTTTCTCAGCCACGCCGCCCCCTTTGGCGCAGCAGCAACCACAGGAACAGGGCGCCACCCACCACCCCGACCACGGTGCCGATCGGCACTTCGTAGGGATACAGCAGCAAGCGACCGATGATGTCGCAGATCAGCACGAAAACCCCGCCCAGCAGGGCCACCCATGGGATGGAGCGCCGCATGTTGTCGCCGAACATCAGGCTCACGGCATTGGGCACGATCAGTCCCAGAAAAGGGATTGCGCCAGCGGTCACCACGACCACTGCCGAGATGGCCGAGACGATCAGCAGGCCTACGAAAGTGAGACGGGCATAGTTCAGCCCCAGATTCGAGGCGAACTCGCGCCCCATGCCGGCCACCGTGTAACGGTCTGCCGCGCGATAGGCCACGCAGGTCAGGATCAACCCCACCCACAGCAACTCATAGCGCCCGCGCAATACCCCCGAGAAATCGCCGGTCGTCCAGGCATGCAGCGACTGGAGCAGGTCATACTGGATCGCCACGTAGGTGGTCACGGCATGGATCACGCCGCCCAGGATCAACCCGACGAGCGGGACCAGAAAGGGACTGCGCATCGGCACACGCCGCAGCAAGGCCAGGAACACCAGGCTGCCCGCCAGGCCGAAAGCCGTGGCCGTGAGCATTTTCACGATTACCGGTGCGCCCGGCGCCAACAGCGTGACCGTCAGGATCCCCAGCGTGGCCGACTCCATCGTGCCTGCGGTGGAAGGCTCCACATAGCGGTTGCGCACCAGCATCTGCATCAGCAACCCGGCCACCGCCAGGGCCATGCCGGCCAACAGCAGGGCCAGGGTACGCGGCACGCGACTGACCATCAGCAGTTGCCAGGTCTTGGCGGCCTGCTCTCCACCGAACAGATCCAGATACGAAAACCGCCCTGCGCCCAGACCAATGCTGACCAGGCACAAGGCGACCAAGACCGTACAGGTGACGGCCAGCCCGAGCGGGCCGGCCAGCCACCGGAAGCGCGCAGGGCGCGCGACCGGTTGTAATGAAGGCATACGTTTACTGCTTCGTGACGGCGGCGTCGATCTCGTTGACGCTTTCCTGCAGGGCCGTCAGGCCAGCGGCGCCCAACGAATACCAGTTGGGACCATCCAGATAGATGACGTGCTTGTTTTTCCAAGCTTTGGTGCCACGCACCAGGTCGTTATCCAGCAATTGCTGGGCCGACGTGCCCTCACGGCCGATCGCGGCATCGCGATCGATCACGAACAGCCAATCCGGGTCGGTCTGGGCGATGAACTCGAAGGACACGGCCTGACCGTGGTTGGAAGTCTTCAGGTCCGTGACGGCCGGCTTCACGCCGAAGGCATCATGGATCACGCCGAATCGCGAGCCCGGGCCATAGGCACTCATCTTGCCGCCGGTGGTCAGGATGATCAGGCCCGTGCCGGCCTTGCCGGCGCGCTCATTGAGGGAAGCGATCGACGCCTTGAGCGCCTTGAGCTTTTCATCCGCGACGTCCTGGCGGCCGTAGATGCCGGCCAGCGTATTGGTGTTGCGTTCGACGCTGCCAACCAGATCCTTCGGATCGACGGTGAGGTCCACCGTGGGGGCCATACGCGAGAGATCGCCATACTTGGGAGCCGAACGGCCCGCCACGAAAATCACGTCCGGCTGCAGGCGGTTGATGGCCTCGTAGTCCGGCTCGAACATCGACCCCACCTTGGCATAGCTCTTGTCGGCGTATTTCGCCAGGGGCTTGGGCCAATGCACGGCGGCAGGCACCCCGACGGCATCCAGGCCCAGCGTGTTGAGCGTGTCCAGCACGGCCAGATCCATGACCACCGTCTTGGCGGGCTTGTCCGGCACCTGGGTACTGCCTTGCGCATGCTTGACTTCGGCCGCCTGGCCGAACAGAGGCACCAGGGCCAGCGCTGCGCCAGCCAACCAATGACGCATTCCAATCTGGGTCGATTTCTTCAGCATGTGAGACTCCCGTCGCAACCGACGTTGATATTATCAAATAAGAATAGTTCTCAATGATAACAGTATTTACGCCTCAAGCCCAAATCCTCCCTAAATCTGTACGAACCTAAGGCCCGAATACCCAAGATAACTGTTTCGGCCGGTTTCGGCGGCATCGCCCTGCAATACCCCGATCCAGGCCCAGCAACGAAAACGGCGCCCTAATGGGCGCCGTCTGGCACAACAGGCGAGGCGAAAATGACGCCTTACTTGCCTTCGGCGGGCGCCGCACCCGGCTGCGCAGCCACCGGGGCATTGTCAGCCGGCGGCGTCGGCACCGATTGCGGCGCCGACTCGGCGGCGGCCGGAGCCTGGGGCACCGACTCGGGCGCAGCCGGAACCTGGGGCACCGATTGCGGCACCGAGGAGCCCGTGGCAGGGGCACCCGGCGCCTGCGGCACGGAACGATCCTGGAAGTTCTGCATCACACCGCTTTCGACGGTGGGCACCGAATAGCTCTTGTGCGACAGGTAGGCCAGGCCACCGGTCGTGCAGAAGAACACCACGGCTGCCCATTTGGTGGTGCGCGACAGGAAGTTCGCAGCACCCGTGGCGCCGAACAGGCTGCCGGCAGAGCCGGAGCCGAACGACGACCCCATATCGGCACCCTTGCCCTGCTGCAACAGCACCAGGACAATGATAGCCAGCGCCGAGATCACCTGGACGACCAGCAGGATGGTAAGCATCATAGACATGAAAGACTCCGGACGGATACTTTAGTTTGCGGCGATGCGCAAGAATTCTTCGGCCACCAGGGCAGCGCCTCCCACCAGCGCGCCGTCGATATCCGCCATGGCGAACAGACTGGCTGCGTTGGCTGCCTTGACGCTGCCGCCATAGAGCACGCGCACTGCGGGCACGCCCAGTTCGACCAGGGCCGCACGAATCGCGGCATGCACCTCCTGGGCCTGCTCGGGCGTGGCGGACAGGCCGGTGCCAATGGCCCAGACCGGTTCGTAGGCCAGCACCATGCCAGCCACCGCTTCGCGGCCCAGCGCCAGCACCGGCGCCAGTTGGCGCGCAATCACGGCAAGGGTCTGCCCCGACTCACGTTCGGCCAGCGACTCGCCCACGCACACCACCGGCACCAGGCCCGCGGCCAGCGCGGCGCTGGCCTTGTCGGCCACCAGCTGATCGGTTTCGCCGTGCAGCGAACGACGTTCCGAGTGCCCGGCCAGCGCCCAGCGGCAACCGAACTCCTTGAGCATGCCGGCCGAGACCTCGCCCGTGAACGCGCCCTTGGTCTGGGCGCTGACGTCCTGTGCGCCCCAGGAAATGGCGCTGCCCTCAAGGGCGGCGCTGGTCTGGGCCAGATAGGGGAACGGGACGCAGACGCCGATCTCGCAATGCGAGGCGGGATCGGCAGCGCGCAAGGCGGCAAGCAGGCTGGCGTTTTCGGCCAGGCTGCCGTGCATCTTCCAGTTACCCAGCACCAGGCGGGCGCGGCGAGTGGCGGCAGTTTCGGTCATGCGCAGATAAGGGCTAAAAATGCTGAATTCAGAGGGGCCGGAAAAGACCTGACCGCGCCTGAGCGCGACCCGGGCCTGGCCCCCGGCGACGATACGGCAATGGCCCGGAACGGCAAAGCGCACCGGGCGAAACCAGCAATTGTATCCTGTTGGGGCGGTTTTCGCCGCCCCCATTCTGTTACACGGTCAGGATGATTTTCCCGACCTGTTCGCCGGCTTCCATCATGGCATGACCCCGGGCGGCCTCTTCCAGAGGCATGGTGGCATGAATGATGGGCTTGATGCGGCCGCTTTCGAGCAAGGGCCACACCTTTTCGCGCAGGGCCCGCGCGATCTCGCCCTTGAAGGAAACCGGGCGCGGACGCAGGGTCGAGCCGGTCACAGTCAGGCGGCGGCGCATCACTTCATTGCAGTTGATGGTGGCACGCGAGCCGCCCAGCAAGGCAATGATGACGATGCGGCCATCATCGGCCAGGCAGCTCAGGTCGCGGTCGATGTAGTCGCCAGCCACCATGTCGAGCACCACGTCCACCCCTCGGCCATCGGTCATGGCCTTGATTTCCTTGGTGAAGTCCTGCGTCTTGTAGTTGATGCCGCGCGCGCCCAGGCGCTCGACCGCCGCCACGCGCTCATCGCTGCCCACGGTGGCGAACACCGTATGCCCCATCGCGCGCGCAATCTGGATGGCCGTGGTACCGATGCCGCTGGCGCCGCCATGCACCAGCAGGGTCTCCCCTTCGGCCAGCGCGCCGCGGTCGAACACATTGCTCCATACCGTGAAATAGGTTTCCGGCAGACCCGCCGCTTCGATGTCGCTCAGCCCCTTGGGGATGGGCAGGCACTGCAGGGCCGGCGCCACGCAGTACTCGGCGTAGCCACCGCCGGCCACCAGGGCGCAGACCTTGTCGCCGATGCGAAAACCGCCTGCGGCCGCATCGCCCGCGACGATCTCGCCGGCCACTTCCAGGCCGGGCAACTGCGAAGCCCCCGGCGGCGGCGCGTAATTGCCCTTGCGCTGGAACACGTCCGGGCGGTTGATACCGGCCGCCGACACCTTGATCAACACCTCGCCCGGGCCCGCCTCGGGAATCGGGCACTCGACCGGCACCAGAACTTCCGGACCACCCGGCTGGCTGATTTCTACTGCGCGCATGACACGCCTCCGTCCTTGATTGGCCAAATAGATTATTATGACGCCCTTTACGGGAAGCTGCGCCGCCCCGATCGGCAGCCAGCCCCCCGACGAGGGCGCGCCTGGCGTGCCCCATTACAGGAAGCGTGGCCGAGCGGTTGAAGGCACCGGTCTTGAAAACCGGCAAGGGTTTATACCCTTCGTGGGTTCGAATCCCACCGCTTCCGCCAGCCGGCCAGCCGGCCCCCCCAAGAAAAGCCATCGCGGCCCGCGCGATGGCTTTTTGCTTTCTGGTCGCGCAGGCGTGCCCCGCAAGGCGGGTCCGATAGGGGTAGGATGCGGCTTTGAGCGCAAGAATCGAGAAACCCCATGGAGCATCCCGACCTGAACCTGCTGCTCGCGCTGGACGTGCTGCTGGAAGAAGGCAGCGTGGTCGGTGCCGCCCGGCGGATGAACCTGAGCACCGCGGCGATGAGCCGTACGCTGGGCCGCATCCGCGAGGCGATGGGCGACCCGATGTTTGTGCTGGCTGGCCGCAAGCTCGTGCCCACGCCTCGCGCGCTGGCCATCCGCGAACAGGTGCGCGTGGCCGTCGAGCATGCGACGCGGGCCTTCGCACCGACTGCAGAGTCCGACCTCAAGACGCTTGAGCGGCGCTTCAATGTGCGCGCCAACGATGCTTTCTTCGGCATTTACGCAGGCCGTCTGCTCGAGGCGATGGCGCGTGAAATGCCGCGTTCCGTGCTGCGTTTCTCACCCGAGGAAGACAATGCCGATGTAGACGCGCTGCGCAGCGGCCGCATCGATCTGCTGATCAGCGCTTCGCCCAAGCTCGGGCCCGAGATCCGGGTGCAACGCCTGTTCACCACCTCGTTTGTGGGCATCGCCCGCGAGGATCACCCGATTTTCCAGGAAGCCATCACGCCAGAACGGCTGACCCGCTGGAGCCACGTCGTCATTTCACGGCGCGGGAAATCCAGCGGCCCGATCGACGACGCCCTGCAGGCGCAGGGCCTGCAGCGCCACGTCGCCTTGATCGTGCCCACGCCGTCGGCCGCGCTGTTCACCTTGCACGACTCCGACCTGCTGTTGCCCATGCCCGAGCAGCTCGCACGCAGTGCGCACGCCTCCGGACTGCGCATCCGGATCTTCGAGCTGCCGATGAAGCTCGAGACGGTACCGCTCACCCAGGCCTGGCAGCCCCGTTTCCAGACCGACCTGGCGCACCAGTGGCTGCGCCGCACGATCCTGGAGCTGTGCCGCCAGGACACGCCTGCGACCAGCCCTGGCCGCAGGCAGGCCCGCCACTGAAACGGCGCATCATCACGGCGCCCTCGCCGGATTAAGGCAACGGCGCGGTATCACCGAAGGTCTGCGGGTGAGCTTGCGCTTGCCAGCCGCCACCCAGCGAACGATACAGATCCACCAAGGCCAGCGACACCGCCGCCTGCGTGGCCACGCGGGCCTGATCGCTCGCCAGCACCGCGCTCTGCGCGCTCAGCACATTGACGAAATCGGACACCCCCGCCGCGTACTGCCATTGCGCTTTGCGCAGCGCACGGCGGGCGCTATCGGAAGCACGCTGCAGGCTGGCACTGGCCGCCTGCCGGGCCTGGTAGGCGGTCAGGGCGTTCTCGACCTCGTGCCAGGCATTGAGCACGGTTTTCTTGAACACCAGCGCGGCCTCCTGAGCCTGAAACTCACGCAGCTGCAACTGGCTGCGCAAACGCCCGCCCTCGAACAAGGGAATCCGGACCGTCGGGCCGACGCTGAACAGACCTGCCCGCGCAGAGTCCAGCGCGCCCCATTGCAGCGCCTGCCCCCCCAGGTTGCCGGAGAGTGTGATGCGCGGGTAGAAATCACCCTCCGCCACACCGATGGCCGCCACGGACGCATGCAGCCTGGCCTGCGCCTGCATGATGTCGGGCCGGCGTTGAGCCAGCTCGCCGGGCAGGCCGACGGGGACCCTCACGGGACCGCCCGGAATCGGCGCGATGGTGGACAGGCGTTCATGCAAGGCATGAGGCGGTTGCTCAAGCAGCAGCGCCAGTGCGTTCATCAGCTGATCCACTCGCAGCGCCACTTCCGGCACTGCCGCCTCGATCGAGGCGGCCTGGGCCTCGGCCTGCGAGACATCGAGCTCGGTAGCCACGCCTTCGCGCCGACGCGTGCGCGTGAGCTGAAGGTTGTGGTTGGCATTGTCCAGCGTCAGACGCAACACGGCGAGTTGGTTCTGCGCGCCGCGCAGCAGGATGTAGTTGCGGGCCGTTTCCGCGCGGATGGATAACAGCACGCCGTGCTGCGCCTGCAGCGCGGCCTGGGACAACGCGCCGGCCTGCTCGACCTCGCGCCGCACGCGACCCCACAGATCAAGCTCCCAACTCGCATCCACGCCCATCTGCCACAGATTGAAAGCAGACCTTCCCTGGCGGCCCGAGGGGTCCGACAGGCCCTGCCGACTGTTGCGACTGCGAGCGTAGTCGGCCGTCGCGCCCATCGCTGGCAGGCTATCGGCCTGGACCAGACCCAGCGCCGCACGGCTTTGCATCAGATGCTCGTGCGCAATCCGGATGTCCAGATTGGCCTGGCCTGCCTCGCCGACCAAGGCCGTCAACGTGGGATCCCCGAAGGACTCCCACCAGGCCTCGCTGACGGTCTCTGCGACGGTGACGCTGGGCGTTCCGCCGGCATCGCGGTCGCGCCACTGCGACGGCAATGCCGCCTGCGGCGCCTGGAAATCCGGCCCCACCGCGCAGCCCCCCAGCGCCAGCGCCAGCGCCAGGACGAGCAGAGATATCCGGGAGAAAAAACGGGGGTTCATTGTTCGACCCCCGGGTTGGTCTGCGCTGTATCGACCATGACTTCCACCGACATGCCGGCGCGCAAGGCCGGCCCATCCTCGCCGATGGCATCCAGCACGATCTTGACCGGCAGCCGTTGTGCGACCTTGGTGAAGTTGCCCGTGGCATTGCTGGGCGCCACCGGCGAGAAACTCAACCCGGTAGCTGGCGCGATGCTCTCGACTTTGCCGAACAGGCGCGCATCGGGATAGGCATCCACCGTCAGCAAGGCCCGCTGTCCGGGCCGCATATGGGTCAGCTGGCGCTCACGGAAGTTGGCGACTACGTATACCTGCTGCAGGGGCACCACGGCGAGGATGGGCGTCCCCGGACTGACATAGGCCCCCACGCGCAGCGCGCGGCGGCCCACGACGCCATCGATGGGGGAGCGGATCTGGGTGTATGACAGATTCAGGGTGGCGCGCTCGCTCAGGGCCTGGGCACGCAACAGGCCCGCCTGGGCAGCATCGCGCTGCGCCACCAGCACTTCCTGCTGTTTGTAGGCGGCCTGCAGATTGGCCTGGTGCTCAGCCTGGCGGGCCTGGGCCATATCCAGGCGACTCTTGGCCTGCTCGTACCTCTGTTGCGTGCCGGCCCCCTCCGCGGCCAGGCGCCGGTGACGCTGGACTTCGCTGGCGGCAAAGCGGATGTCGGCCGTATCGGCGCGTGTCACGGCCTGGGCCTGGTTGATCACGGCCTGCTGGCGCTCCAGCATGGCCTGGGCATTGAAGCGCTGCGCCTGGGCCACGGCCAGGTCCGCCGCCGCGGCGGCCAGGGCGGCCTGGTAATCGCGGTCATCGATACGGGCCAGCAACTGGCCTTGCTCGACGGCCTGATTGTCCTGGACCAGCACGGCGTCGATGAAGCCCGACACCTGTGGGGCGACGATCGTGTGATCGGCGACGATGGTGGCATCGTCGGTGCTTTGGGTAGCGGCCGCGCCCGACCAGGACCAGCCGGCATAGACGGCCAGCCCCAACGCGCCGACAGCGGCAACGCGGGCGTAGCGGGAGTGCATGAGAGAAAGGGTCATGATTGAACTCAATGTGAAGCGGCACGCGGCGGATACACGCGGGTCGCGATGACGGGAATCAGCGGAATCAGCAGCAAGGCCATGGCGGCCATGCAGAGATAGAGGTCGGCGGAGGTCAGGATGAGCGCCTGTTCATTGACCTGGCGCGTCAGCGAAGCCACGCCTTCGCCGCTGAAGCTCAGGGGGTGGTTACCCAACTGGTCGGCCAGTTGGTGGATGTGCGTGTTGCGACGCCATGTCGTGAGCGCTTCCAGCGCCCCCGTGGCCGCCACGGCGGAAAACCCCTTGACCGTGTTGAACCAGGCCGAGGCGTAAGGGCCATCCTGCGGCGCCAGGCCGGTGGTGGCGAGCATGAGCAGCGGGATGACCGCCATGGGCTGGGCGAAGATCTGCACGGCCTCAAGCAGATAGAACTGTTCACGCGACCAGGCAGGCGTGAGCTGCGAACCCAGCAGGCAGGACAGCGCCAGCAGGGCCAGACCGGCCGCCAGCACCCACCGGCAATCGATGCGACGCAGATTGCACAAGGCGGCGACCAGCGGCAGTGCGATCAGTTGCGGCAGGCCCATCGTCAACAGCACTGGCGCGGTTTCCAGCGGGCGATAGCCGCGCCACTGCGCCAGGAAGCTGGACGGAATCAGGATCACACCCAGCAACACCACCAGCACGCCCCCCAGTGTCAGCAGGGCATGGCTCAGGTTGCGGTTGCGCAGCAGCTGGAGCTTGAAGAAAGGCAGCGGATGCGACCACTCATTCACCAGGAACAGGCCGAGCAAGGCCGCCCCTCCGCCCAGCAACCAAGACACCAACGGAGAGTTGAGCCAATCCAGACGATCGCCTTGCAGCAGTCCCAGCACCAGCATGGACAGGGCCGGTGCGCCCAGCAGCAGGCCGCGCCAGTCGAACTGACGGAAGCGTTCCAGTTTGAGAGGGTCCTGTGGCAGGCCCCGCCACACCGCCATGATGGCAAGCGCGGCCGGCGCGACGATGAGCCAGAACGTCCAGCGCCAGCCCAGCATCTCGGTGCAGAAGGCGGCCAGCGGAATACCGAGGCTGGGCGCGAAGGTGGCGGTCAGGGCGTAGCCACCCAGGCCATAGAGTTTGATATTGGCCGGCAGGAAACGCAGCGCCACCGTCATCAGCATCGGCGGCAGGGCGCCCCCGGCCAGCCCCTGCAAGGTGCGCAGCAACAGCAGCACCGGAAGGTTCGGCGCGAAGGGGCACAGTGCACCGAACACCGCAAAGGCGACCAGGGCGGCGACGGTGAAACGTCGCAACGAGAACGTGACCGAGCACCAGGGCGCAAAGGCCATGGCGCATACCGAGGCGGCTGCGTACACCGCAACGAACCAACTGCCTTGGTCCACGCTCATGCCGAGCGCGCCCCGGATATCGGGCAAGGCCATCTTGGTGACGTTTTCATTGAGCCCGGCCAGGATCACTGCCAGCAGAACGCCGGACAGGCCCATCAGAATGCGCCAGCCGAAAGCGGCAGCGGCAGGCGGGGGGGAAGGAGACGGCATGACTATCGTGCTTCAGGTGGAAGAAGCAACTCAGTCTAGGGAAAGGCCTCGGCGCGAAGAACCCGGCGCGGCGATATCCATGATTGCGTGCGACGCAAGCTTGCGTGCGGCGCAATGCTGGGTTGCGCGATGCAGGATTTATCCCGCGTCGTTATCGAACCACCATAGCGGCTCGATAACACGGAGAACTTTCCAAATGAATTCGCTACGACTTTCCACCCTCTCCCTGGGCCTGGCCATGCTGTGCGGCATGGCCCAAGCCGCCGACAAAACGCGTGAGCAGGTTCGCGCAGAACTGATGGAAGCCAAGGCAGCCGGCCTGGTCACCTATGGCGAGCAGGAATACCCCGTCGAACAACCTCTCAGCCAAAGCAAGACCCGCGCGCAGGTCCGTGAAGAGCTGGAGCAGGCCCGCCAGGCCGGCCTGGTCTCGCATGGTGATCTGGACTACCCCCCGGCTGCGGCCAAGCCCGCCGGCAAGACCCGCGAACAGGTGGCCGCCGAGCTGCGCGAAGCACATGCCCGCGGCCTGATGGACTCGGGCGAACTGGACTATCCGCCGGCTGCGCGATAACGCATTCGGCGAGTGCACCTGACCCACGGGGATAAGGCATGAAAAACACGATGGCATTGACCGCTTCGGCGCTGACGGCGCTGGGGATGAGCGCAGCAGGTCCGGCGATGGCCATGCAGACCGGCGTGACGGTGTATGGCCTGCTAGACATGGGACTGGGCTATGAGCGCGTGCGCGCACCGGGTTCCAAACAAAGCCGCGTCGGCACCATGCAAGGCATCAACAGCGGTTCGCGCTTCGGCCTGCGCGGCGTCGAAGACCTGGGCGATGGACTGCATGCCCTGTTCACGCTGGAAGGCGGTATCACGCCCTTGAACGGAAAATCCGCGCAGGGCGGCCGGCTGTTCGGACGCCAGGCCACCGTAGGGCTGGCCAGCGACACCTGGGGCCAACTGGAATTCGGCCGCCAGACCAACCTTGCCTCCAAGTACTTCAGCGGCCCGGTGGACCCGTTCAGCGGCTCGTTCAATCTGGCCAACATGGGCACGACCTTCAGCGCCACCAACACGCTGCGCTACGACAATCTGGTGCTGTACCAGTCGGCGCCGTGGAGCGGCGTGCAGTTTGGCGTGGGCTACACCTTCAACACGGATGACACACGCAACGATGCCGATGGACAGAAAACCGGTTTCGGCACCAGCGACCACCATCGCGCCATCACGACCGGGGCGCGGTATCTCAATGGTCCGCTGACGCTGGCGGCGGCCTATGATCGTTTCAACCCCACCGATGCTGCCCGTGGCGGCAAATCCGCGGCAAGGATTCAGTCATGGATTCTCGGCGGCGCCTATGACTTTGGCGTGTTCAAGGTAGGCGCAGCGTGGGGCCAGACGCGCGGCGGATGGTTTCAAGGTGCCTCGATGGGCATGACGCCCGACCGGGGCTTTCGCAATGCGGCGAGCTTCTCGCTGGCCGGGGGATTTCGCGCCAACGCCTATCAGTTGAATGCCACGGTGCCCCTGGGCAAGAGCAAGCTCATGGCCTCCTGGCAACGCGCCGATCCCAACAATGACAGCCTGACCGGCGGCAACGCCAGCGTCAATGTCTACAGCCTCGCCTACACCTACGATCTCAGCCCCCGTACCAATCTGTATGCCTACGCGGCCTACGCCGACCATTTCGCCTTCCAGCGCGGGGTCAGCGACACGGCATTTGCCGCCGGTCTGCGCCATCGCTTCTGATTGCGTCTCCTGATCCACGGCGGGCCTGCCTGACGGCGCCCGCCGCCGCTCCCTCCACGTCCAGCCTGGGACGCCCTGCACCCGATTTTGCAACAAGGTATCATTCTCATTGCAGCGGGCAGGCGGCAAGTGCACTCCCAAGCCGGGAGCGCGCGGCACGATGTGCTGCCTCAATAAAAACGGATCACCTGAAGGGGAGAAGCCCGGCGTCGTAGGGCGGCCAATGCCGCAGCGTCACCGGACCCGATGCATGCTGGCAAGCGTTGACATCAAGGCAGCGCGGTGGATCACCGCGAGCTCCCGCGGCCGAGCCTGCCTGGCGCGGGGCTTGCTGCTGGGCTGGCTGCTGTTGACGGTCGCCTGCCGGGCCGTGGTGCCAGCGGGGTATATGCCGCAAGCCTCGTCCGAACGGCAGGTGGCGCTGGCCTTCTGCAGCCCCGATAGCGCACTAAGCACGATCCTGGTGGTCGCCGGGACCCCTGGCGACCATCCCGAGCCCACCGCCGACTCCCTCGATTGCGCATTCTGCCTGCTAGCGCAACAGGCGGAATACCTGCCGCCCCGCGGCGATACCACCTTCTTGGCCCCGCAGGCCCACGCTCCGCCCGGTCTCGCTCCCCATCCCCTGCCTGCACCCACGGCAATCCTCGGCGGCCCGCCGCTGGGGCCGCGCGCACCGCCCCTCGCCTAAGGCGACGGGCCCCCTCCAGAGGCCGGCCGCACGCCGGCCCACCCCGGGATATTGCAGCCCGGTCCATCGCCCTCTCCCGTTCTTGACATCCAGGTCACCCGCTGCGGTGCTGCCCATATCAAGGGCAGGCCGGGCCGCACCTGGACTCCGCCTGTCCACCGTCTTTTGCATCCATCGCAAAAGCTGCATGTCCGTCTGTCCATGAAAGCCATTATGTTTCCCAGCGCCGTACTCGCGCTGATCGCGCCATCCATCCTCCTTGGCGCCCCCGGCGCGCTCCAGGCCCCTGCGGCCGATCCGGTCGCGGCCACCGTCACCACCCTGCCCGCCGTGAAGGTCCGCTCATCGGCGCCAATCGTCAACGGCCCGGTCGACTTCGATGCCACGGCCGGCACCGCCAGCCGCCTGGGCCTGAGCATCCGGGAGACACCGGCCGCCGTGACGATCATCGATCACGCCACGCTGCAGCAACGCGGCGCGCAGGACACGCAGGAGATGCTGCGCGGCGTACCTGGCGTGGTAGCCGCCTCGCCACCCGGCGCGGTCAGCGTCAGTTATCGCGGCTTTACCGCCGGACAATTGGCGGTGCTCTACAACGGCATCAATCTGCAGGAAGCGGGCCAGGCCACCCGGCCCGTGGACAGCTGGATCTACGACCGCGTCGAGGCGATGGGCGGACCCTCCGGCTTTCTCTACGGCGCGGGAGCCGTCGGCGGTGCCATCAACTACCTGACCAAGGCCGCGCAACGCGATGACTTCCAGGAAGCCGAGATCCGTGTCGGCGCCTACGGCCTGCGCTCGGTCGGCCTGGGCCTGAACCGGCAACTGAGCGGCGGCAACGGCGAGCCGGCCCATTATGTGCGCATCGATGCCCTGCACCGCAGCAGCAGCGGCTGGGTGGAACGCAACCGCTCGCATGCCAGTCAGGTGGCGTTCTCGCTGCTCTCGGATCTCACCCCACGGCTCTCGCATACGCTGGCCTACGAGTACCAGAGCGAAACCGAACACAGCCCCTACTTCGGCACGCCGGTGCTGAACCCCTTGCGCGGCGAACTGAAGGTCGCGCCCGGCACCCGCTTCAAAAACTACAACAGCCACGACGCCCGCTATGAACAGCAAGTGCAATGGCTGCGCTCGGTTGTCGACTATCGCGCCTCCGACACCTGGCAGTGGCGCAACACGGCCTACCTCTACGACACACGACGCGATTTCCGCAACGTCGAGAACTACAGCTATACGCCGGACAACCGCAGCATCCTGCGCAGCGGGCCCTATCTGCAGCGCCATGACCACAAGCTCTACGGCAACCGGCTGGAGGCCACGCACCAGGGCTGGCTGGGCGAGCGGCGCAGCGAGTGGGCCTTCGGCCTGGATACGAGCATCGGGTATCGCAGCAACTATCCGAGCAGCGTGGCCTACAGCACGATCGTGGATCCCTATGATTTCGAGGTCGAAGACTTCTTCGACATCCCGGACCTGCAGAATGCCTTGCACAAGGATCGACGTACCCGCCTGCGCACCATCGCCGTCTCGCTGGAAAACCGCAGCGAGATCACCGACAACCTGGCACTGGTCACCGCCCTGCGTCATGAGCGCCTGAAGCTCGATCTCAAGAACTACCGCCAGCCCACGCCCACCAATCCGCCGCACTTCGGCCGCAAGTACTCCGCCACGACCGGCCGGATAGGCCTGGTCTGGGACCCCGCGCCGGGTGTCAACCTCTATGCCCAATACGCCACCTCGGCCGATGCTCCGGCCGGCAGCCTGACCACCACCTCCTATGCCAACCTGAACGCCAATGCCAGGCTCAGCACGGGCAGGCAGTTCGAGGTCGGCAGCCGGTTCGATTTCTGGGATGAACGCCTGACGCTGGGCCTGGCCGCCTACGAGATACGCCGCAAGAACGTCGCCACGCCCGATCCCAGGGATCCGCGCGCCACGGTGCAGGCGGGCGAACAATCTTCGCGCGGACTGGAACTGTCCCTGGGGCTGATGCCCACGAGCGTCTTGCGGCTGCAAGGCAACCTGGCCTATGTCGACGCCCGTTATGACCGGTTTTCGCAGAACGTGGCAGGCACGGCCATATCCCTGGCCGGCAACGTGCCGGCCAATGTGCCCAGATGGGTCGCCAACCTCTGGCTCGACTATGACCTCCATCCGCAATGGACGGCCAGCGCCGGGCTGCGCCACGTGGGCAAGGGCTATGGCAATGCCGCCAACAGCTATCGGGTACCGGCTTATACCTTGCTGGATCTGGCCCTGGCCTATCGCCTTGACTCGCGCATCACGATTACCGGGCGGGTACGCAACGTGACTGACGAAAAGTACGCCGTCAACACCAACAGCATCTCCTACTACTACGCCGGTGCGCCGCGCACCTATGAACTGGCGCTGCGGGCGTCCTTCTGAGCGCAGGGCGATGATGACACTGCGCAACCCCAGGCGACTGGTCTATCTCCTGCATCGCTGGAGCGGCGTGCTGGTGGCCGTGCCGATGGCGCTCTGGTTCCTGAGCGGCATCGTGATGCTGTTCGTGGGCTACCCCAAACTCTATCCCTGGGAGCACCTGGCTAGGCTGGAGGCGCTACGCCCGGACAACTGCTGCATGCCACTCGACACTCTGCTCGCCGCCCAGCCCGGCGACGCCGGCGAAATCACCGGACTGCGCTTGATCTCGGTCGCCGGGCGGCCCCAGTATCAGGTCACGCGGGGAGCCGCCATCCAGGCCCTGGACGCGCAGACGGCCACCCTGGTCGATGGCAGCGATCCCGCCCTGGCTGTGGCTTCGGTGGCCCATTATCTGCCGGGTAGCGCGCCGACCCATGAAGGCCTGCTGCAAGCCGACCTCTGGACCCGCTCCGCCGCGCTCAACCCCCACCGGCCGCTGCACAGGGTCGCCGCCCACGATGATGCCGGCACCATCCTCTATGTGTCTTCCCGCACGGGCGAAGTGCTGCAACGGACCGACGCCTGGGGCCGGGGCTGGAACTACATCGGCGCCTGGCTGCACTGGCTCTATCTGTTTCGCGGCCCCAGCCCCGATCCCGTCTGGCACTGGGTGGTCGTGGCGCTGTCCGCCACGGCCACCCTCAGCACCCTTGCCGGCGTGCTGGTGGGTATCTGGCGCTGGCGTTTTTCCCGCCCCTATCGCTCGGGTTCACGCAGTCCCTACCCTGGCGGCGCGCTGCGCTGGCACCACCTGAGCGGCCTGCTTTTCTGCATCACGGCCGTGACCTGGATATTCAGCGGCCTGATGTCGATGAATCCATTGGGCGTATTGTCCGCCAGGGATAGACCGGATCACGCGGCCTACCAGGGACAGACGCTGGCCCGGGCCGGCTTCGCGCGTGAGGCGATCGACCTCATCCAGGCACAGCCGGCAGGCAGCGTGAAGGAAATCCGCTGGTCGGTGATCGGCGCACACCCCTATCTGACCGGGCGAGGCGCCAACGAACCGCCCGTGCTGCTGTCGGCCGAAGCGTCCCGCGCGCCGCCGCAGGCCGGCATCGATCAGGCCGGCCTCCTGGCCGCGGCCAGCCAGCTCTACAGGGCCCCGATCCTGTCGATGCAACTCCTGCAGGCCCATGACGCTTACTACTATCCGCGGGCCCCGCAAGCGATGCGCGGCGCACGGGAGAAACCGCTGCCGGTCTGGCGCATCGAATTCGACGACCCCGGCAACACCTGGGTTCACATCGATCCCCGGACCGGCGACATAGAAAGCACCCTGGATCAACGCCAGCGCCTGGGCCGATGGCTGTTCGAACTTCTGCACAGCTGGGACCTGCCGATCATGCTGGCGGCAGCGGGCTGGCGTGAAGCCATCCTGATCGTGGTCAGCCTGGGCGGCCTGGCGCTCAGCGCGACGGGCGCCTGGATCGGCTACCGCCGCTTGCGACTCACGCTGGCTCCAGCGCCACCGCGCGGGAGGAGATGACGTGGCCCGGACTCGGCCCGGCCAGACACGGCGGGCCGGGCCTGGTGAGTGCAGCTATAATGCGGCTCCACCTTTACGGTCAGCCTTTGCGGGCTCGCACCCGCCGATGCGTCTCCGGCTGATGGGTGGGCACGGCGGCAACGCGGCAACCCCAATGGGGCGCCATCGTTGCCACCAGATGGCCTGCAAGCCGCACCCATGGCGAAATTGGTAGACGCAAGGGACTTAAAATCCCTCGCCGTAAGGCGTCCCGGTTCGATTCCGGGTGGGTGCACCACGCTGCAGGCTGCCAGCGGCGATGACGCCGCCTGGCATGACCCGGGCCAAGCCCTCTCCCGATGGGCGCCGGTGCCCGGCCCCCGATCTCCCCATGACAAACGCCCTTTCTTCATCCACGCCCTCGCCTGCCGCGCCTTATGTCGTGCTGGATGCCTGTGTCCTGATGTCCGGCATCGTGCGCCGCCTGATGCTGCGCCTGGCCGAAGCCGGCCTCTACCAGCCGGTCTGGAGCGAGCGCATTGGCCTGGAGTGGCGACGCAACGCGGCCCGCCTGTGGAGCCTGCCGGCCGAGGTGATGCAGGCCCAATGGGATGAACTCAACGAACGCTTTCCCGGCGCCATGGAACATGACCTCGCTGCCTACGAAAGCGGGCTGCGCTACAGCGACCCCAAAGATTTCCATGTGATCGCGGCCGGGCTGGCGCGGCGTGCGCGCTGCGGCCTGCAGCACACCCCGGTGGTCCAGATTGCCACCTGGAACCTGAAGGATTTCAATCGCTCTGAATTACGTCGCCGGGGCCTGGACGCCTTCAATCCGGACCTGCTGCTGGCGCGCTGGCATGCCGTGGCACCCCAGGCGCTACGCCGCGCCGCGGACCAGGTTCCCGAGGATTGGATCGCCCTGGGCCGTGAGGCCGAGCCGCTGGCCGCCACCTTGCAACGCGAACGCCTATACCGTTTGAAAAGCCTGCTGGCCACTCAGTGATCGTGGTTGCTGGCCGCAAAACCTGCGCGGTTCAGCACCCCGATGACCTCCTCGATGTGATCGTGCCCGCGCGTCTGCAGCACGAAATCGACCTCGACATTACGTACCGGTAGCGCCGTGAAGGCACGCTGGTGGTGCACCTCGGTGATGTTGGCATGAGCATCGGCGATCAGTTTGGTCGCCTGCGCCAGGGCGCCGGGCAGATCGCGCAGATCGACCCGGATGCGCGCCAGGCGGCCGGCACGCACCATGCCGCGCTCGATCAGATCACCCAGCATGAGGGGATCGATATTGCCGCCGGTCAGGACCAGGCCGATACGCTTGCCGTGATAGCGCTGTCCGCCACGCCCCTGCTCTTGCAGCAGAGCGGCCAGGCCGGCGGCTCCCGCCCCCTCGACCACGGTTTTCTCGATTTCCAGCAGCACCACGATGGCATGCTCGATGTCAGCCTCGCTGACCAGCTCGATGCGATCCACCAGGCGGCGCACCACCGCTTCCGTGAGGATGCCCGGAGACTTGACCGCAATGCCCTCGGCAATGGTGTAGGCGCCGCTTTCCCTCTCCTGGCCATGGATGGCGGCGTACATCGACGGGAAACGTTCGGTCTGCACGCCGATGATTTCGATGTCCGGTTTGATGGCCTTGGCCGCCGTGGCGATGCCGCTGATCAGACCGCCTCCGCCGATGGCGATCACCATGACATCCAGATCGGGCTGATCCTGCAGCATTTCCAGGCCGATGGTGCCCTGCCCGGCGATCACCGCCTCATCGTCGTAAGGATGGATCATGGTCAGCCCGCGTGCCGCGGCCAACTCATAGCCCTTGGCCTTGGCATCATCGAAGGTGTCACCAGCCAGTACCACCTCGGCCCCGAAACGGCGCGTATTGGCGACTTTCACGGTGGGGGTGAAACGCGGCATCACGATCACGGCTGGCACACCCATGCGCTGCGCATGATAGGCCACGCCCTGGGCATGGTTGCCGGCCGACACGGCGATCACGCCGGCCGCGCGTTCGGCCGGCGAGAGTGTCAGCATGCGATTGAGCGCGCCGCGCTCCTTGAAGGAGGCGGTGAACTGCAGGTTCTCGAACTTCAGCCAGACCTCGGCGCCGAGCATGTCAGACAGAGTGCGCGACAACGTGAAGGGAGTCTTGAGCACCTGTCCGCGCAGATTATCGCGGGCGGTCTGGATGGCGGCGAGATCGGTCATGGGAGAGAACGGCGCTTAACGCACCGGCAGGAAATTGAAGAAAAGCAGGCCCTGGGCATAATTGATGCCGACCCGGCGCGAGTTCTCGCCCAGCAGGTTGGCGATCAGGTCCAGCCGACCGATGATAGCGCCGAACTCACGTTCGAAACTCAGATTGGTGGCCGTGGCCGACATCTCATTGGCCAACAACAGTGGCTCGCCCTGGGCATTGCGGCGCGATGACAGCAACCACGCTGCCGCCTCGACGTTGCGCGCGGCATTGAACACCCGTTGCCCATCCAGGACATCCGAGACATAGAAACGGGTTTTTCCATTGTGGGCCGCCAGCAGATTGTCGGCCAGGCCATAGATGAAGGCGGCCACCCTGTCACCGGCGTAGTTCGGATCCAGCGAGACCGCCAGCACCTGAACATCCTGCAGGCCCGCAAGCCCCGCAGGCGCGCGCCGTTCGGCGATCAACTGTTTGACGTGCGCCACCGCCTGCGTCTGGTCCGCAAAGCCCGATTTGCGCCATTCGCGGGGGTTACGGCGGTAGAGCTTGTCGAGCAGCGAATACAGGCTGGCGAGGTTGTCGCGCATGGACAGCGTGACCGTGCGATTGAAATCGGTCTGGCCGAACTGATCGGCCGACATGGGTTCGCTCTTGGGGCTTCCCTTGTCAGTGGGCGCGCCCGAGGGTGCCGTGCACCCGGCCAAGGCCGCTCCCGCCACCAGCATTGCCGCCATCCGCCGCCATTGCGTCATGCCATACCCACCCTTGCCCAGGAAATATGCTCCGCGTGGATGGGACCCGCGCGGCAGAGTGGCAAAACTTTACCGGATCTGGATTTCATCGCAAGCGGGAAAATACCGCCCGCGATCTGGCCTGAGGACGTCCAAGGCAAAAAAAACGGCGCCCGAAGGCGCCGTCTTCATACCGCGCGGCGATTACTCGCCTTGCGGAGCCGCTTCTGCGGCGCCTTCGGCGCCAGCGGGTTGCTGCTGCTCGATACCGCCGATCGCCTTGATCGACAGACGCAGACGGCCCTTGTCGTCGGCCTCGATGACCTTGACACGAACCTGTTGACCCACCTTCAGCACATCGTTGATGTTCGCGATGCGGTAGTTGGCGATCTCCGAGATGTGCAGCAGGCCATCACGGCCCGGCAGCACCTGCACGATGGCACCGAAGTCCAGCAGGCGCAGCACGGCACCTTCGTAGACCTGGCCCACTTCGACATCGGCGGTCAGTTCGACGATGCGGCGCTGGGCTTCCTTGGCCTGGCCTTCGTCGACGCTGGCGATGACGATGGTGCCGTCATCGGAAATGTCGATCTGGGTGCCGGTTTCCTCGGTCAGCGCACGGATGGTGGCGCCGCCCTTGCCGATCACGTCGCGGATCTTCTCGGGGTTGATCTTGATGGTCAGCATGCGCGGAGCGAAAGCCGACAGCTCGGTACGCGAACCGTCCAGCGCATCACGCATCTTGCCCAGGATGTGCAGACGGCCTTCGCGGGCCTGGGCCAGCGCCACCTGCATGATTTCCTTGGTGATGCCCTGGATCTTGATGTCCATCTGCAGCGCGGTGATGCCGTTGTCGGTACCCGCCACCTTGAAGTCCATGTCGCCCAGGTGATCTTCGTCGCCGAGGATGTCGGTCAGCACGGCAAACTTGCCGTTCTCGAGGATCAGGCCCATGGCCACACCGGCCACGTGATCCGTGGTCGGCACGCCGGCGTCCATCATGGCCAGCGAACCGCCGCATACCGATGCCATCGACGACGAGCCGTTGGACTCGGTGATCTCGGACACGATACGGATGGTGTACTGGAAGTCTTCGGGCTTGGGCAGCACCGGCACCAGCGAGCGCTTGGCCAGGCGGCCGTGGCCGATTTCGCGGCGCTTGGGCACACCGATGCGGCCGGTTTCGCCCGTGGCGAACGGCGGCATGTTGTAGTGCAGCATGAAGCGGTCGCGATACTCGCCCATCAGGGCATCGATGATCTGCTCATCCTGCTTGGTACCCAGCGTGGCCACCACCAGCGCCTGGGTTTCCCCACGCGTGAACAGGGCGCTGCCGTGGGCGCGCGGCAGCACGCCCAGGCGCACGCTGATCGGGCGCACAGTGCGAGTGTCGCGACCGTCGATACGCGGCTCGCCGTTCAGGATCTGGCTGCGCACCAGGCGCGCTTCGATGTCGAACAGGATGTTCTCGACCGTCACGCTATCCGGTGCCGACTGGCCGGCTGCGGCAGCCTGTTCGGCCAGCGTGGCCGAGACAGCGGCGTAGACTTCACGCAGCTTGGCCGTGCGGGCCTGCTTTTCGCGGATTTGATAGGCGGCGTTCAGGCCTTCCTGGGCAGCGGCGGTGACGGCGGCGATCAGGGCCTCGTCCTTGGGCGCGGCAGCCCAGTCCCACTCCGGCTTGCCGGCATCGCTCACCAGGTCATGGATGGCGTTAATGGCAGCCTGCATCTGCTCGTGGCCGAACACCACGCCGCCCAGCATGATCTCTTCGGAGAGCTGCTTGGCTTCGGATTCAACCATCAGCACCGCGTTTTCCGTACCCGCCACCACCAGATCCATCTGGGAGGACTTGAGCTGGGAAGCCGTCGGGTTGAGGATGTACTGACCATCGGCGTAACCCACGCGGGCAGCGCCGATCGGGCCATTGAACGGGATGCCCGAGATGGCCAGCGCGGCCGAGGCACCGATCATGGCGGGGATGTCGGGATCGATTTCCGGATTGACCGACAGCGTGTGGATCACCACCTGGACTTCGTTGTAGAAGTCTTCCGGAAACAGCGGACGCAGCGGACGGTCGATCAGGCGCGAGGTCAGCGTTTCCTTTTCGGAGGGCTTGCCTTCACGCTTGAAGAAACCGCCGGGAATGCGGCCGGCGGCGTAGGTCTTCTCGATGTAGTCGACGGTCAGCGGAAAGAAATTCTGACCGGCCTTCGGCTTCTTGGCCGCGACGACCGTGGCCAGCACGACGGTGTCCTCAACGGACACAAGCACAGCGCCGGAGGCCTGGCGAGCCATCTCGCCGGTTTCCAGGACGACCGTATGCTGGCCGTACTGGAAGGTCTTGGTCACTTTATTGAACATGACAAAGGTTCCTTGCAAATGAAAAACCGTGGCCGTCGCGACAGCGTCGCAGCGACCACGGTTGTGTCATGGGGAGCCAGCCCCGTCGATCACTTGCGCAGACCGAGTTTTTCGATCAGAGCGCGGTACGAATCGGGATTGCGGCCCTTGAGATAGTCGAGCAATTTGCGACGACGGCTGACCATGCGCAGCAGACCGCGGCGCGAGTGGTGGTCCTTCTTGTGTTCCTTGAAGTGACCGGTCAGCTCGTTGATGCGGGCGGTGAGCAGAGCCACCTGAACTTCGGGGGAGCCGGTATCGCCTTGAGCGCGTTGGAACTGCGTAACGATGTCGGCTTTGTTGATGTCAGCAACGGACATTATTGACCTCTATGACATGCGCCAGGGCCGAGGTGCCCTGACGTGGGTTTAAAAAATGCTTACTCGCACAATGGCGGCGAAAAAAACAAGTGCCGGGAAACGCTACAGGCCGCCAGGAATCACTCCCGGGCCATCCTGCCCTGACACTCGCACCGGCAGGTTTTCCCCGCCAGCCGCTTCGCCGGATTACCCTGCCGGCACACGCAGGCGGGACAAATCGGAGGCAATTATAGCTGATTCGCTAGAATTGCTCCTGAGTTCATCCGGGCTGATTCGCCCGGTCTTCCAGGAGACCCTCGCATGACCCCCTTTCCCCGGCTCGTCCGCCTGCTTGCGCTGGGCGGGATGGCCGCCGCCCTGGCGGCCTGTACCCCGATGAACAAACTGCCGCCCGGCACGCCCTACGCCACCGTCGTGAGCGATTACGGCCAACCCAATTTCCGCTGCCAATGGCCCGACGGCGTCGAACGCGCCATCTGGACCCAGCAACCCATGGGCCAATACGCCTGGGGCACCAATCTGCTGCCCGACGGCCGCGTGGAAAAAATCGAGGCGCTGCTCACCGATGCGCATTTCAAGCGTCTGGGCGAAGGCATCTGGACGCCGGAGCGCGTGCGCTGCGAATTCGGCCCGCCCGCCAACATCAGCGACGTCGGCCTGCCCAACGTGCGCCAGACCGTCTGGGCCTACCGTTATCTGGATTCCGGCGTCTGGAACTCGCTCATGTACGTCTTCTTCGGCCATGCCGGCAAACACG
>JAEWJD010000345.1 GCA_023386765.1 Pseudomonadota bacterium
ATCCACAACAACTGCGAAAACCGCGACTACGCACGCTTTGACAGCCTGCTGTCGGAGGTCGAGGAGCGCTACGGCTCGCTGCTCACGCACGTGGACTGGGTCAGCCTGGGCGGCGGCATCCACTTCACCGAACCCGGCTACGACCTGGATGCCTTCTGCGAGCGGCTGCGCGGTTTCTCCGAGAAGTACGGCGTGCAGATCTACCTGGAGCCGGGCGAGGCCGTGGTCACCGGAGCGGCCACGCTGGAAGTCACCGTGCTCGACGTGATGCGCAACGAAAAAGACCTGGCCATCGTCGATGCCGCCACCGAAGCCCACATGCTCGACCTGCTGATCTATCAGCTCAGCGCCCGCGTGCATCCGGACACCGGCCCGCATCGCTACGTGATCTACGGCAATACCTGCCTGGCCGGCGATATCTTCGGCGAATTCAATTTCGAAGCGCCGCTGCAGCCCGGTTCGCGCATCTCGATCCAGGATGCGGCCGGCTACACGATGGTCAAAAAGAACTGGTTCAACGGTGTGCGCATGCCTGCCATCGCCATCCGCGAACTCAATGGTGAAACCCGACTGGTGCGCGAGTTCAGCTACCAGGACTACGTAGACAGCCTCTCCTGACGGGCTGGCTACATTTGATTGAAGCGAGGTCAAAGATGAAACGAAACGTCCTGATTATCGGTGCCGGCGGTGTCGCGCACGTGGTAGCGCACAAATGCGCCCAGCACAACGGAATCCTTGGCGATATTCACGTCGCGTCACGAACGCTGTCCAAAGCACAGGAAATCGTTCGTTCCGTCCAAGACCTGGGCAGTCTGTCGGGCCCCGGCGCCATCCAGGCGCACACCGTCGATGCCCTCGACGTGCAGGCCACGGCCGCGCTGATCCGCGCCACCGGCTGCCAGATCGTCGTGCAGGCAGGCACCTCGTTTCTGAACATGTCGGTGCTGGCCGCCTGCATTGAAACCGGCGCGGCCTACATCGACACCGCCATCCACGAAGATCCGATGAAGACCTGCGAAGCGCCGCCGTGGTATGCCAACTACGAGTGGAAACAGGCTGACGCCTGCGCAGCCGCCGGCGTGACGGCCGTGCTGGGCGCGGGTTTCGACCCCGGCGTGGTCAACGCCTATGCGCGACTGGCGGTCGACGAGTACTTCGACCAGGTCAGCTCGATCGACATCATCGACACCAATGCCGGCTCCCACGGCAAGTACTTCGCCACCAACTTCGATCCCGAGATCAACTTCCGCGAGTTCACCGGCACCGTCTGGTCGTGGCAGCAGGGTCAGTGGCAGCAAAACCGCATGTTCGAAAAGCGGCATGTGTGGGATCTGCCCGTAGTCGGCAGCCAGACCACCTACCTGACCGGCCACGACGAGCTGCACTCGCTGTCGACCTATCTGGATGTGCCCAACATCCGTTTCTGGATGGGGTTCAGCGATCACTACATCAACGTCTTCACCGTGCTGAACTCGCTGGGCCTGCTCTCCGAGCAGCCGGTGCGCACCGCCGAAGGCCAGGAAGTGATTCCGCTGAAGGTGGTCAAGGCCGTGCTGCCGGATCCGGCGTCGCTGGCCAAGACCTACACCGGCAAGACCTGCATCGGCGACCTGGTGCGTGGCACCAAGGACGGCCAGGAACGCGAAGTCTTCATCTACAACATCTGCGACCACGAACAGGCCTACCAGGAAGTCGGCAGCCAGGCGATCTCGTACACCGCCGGCGTGCCCGCCACGGCCGCCGCGATCCTGATCGCCAACGGCACCTGGGACAACAAGAAGATGAGCAACATCGAACAGCTCGCGCCGCGTCCCTGGCTGCAACTGCTCGAAACGATGGGTTTGCCTACCCGGATCCGCGACGCCCAGGGCGATCGCAGCCTGTTCGCCTCCAGCGAAGCCCGTCAGAAGGTCGCCTGAACGACCTGCGGCCTGCGGCTCCTGCGCGGGGCGGCAGGCCGGTCAATCGCGCGCACGGAAGCCGCACAGAAAGGCAGCGAACACCTCGGCGGCCAGCTGGGCGTCTTCGGCCGTGATGGTCTCGGCCGGGTTGTGGCTCACGCCGCCATTGCCGCAGCGCACGAATAGCATGGCCACATCGACGATGCGATGCATCACCATTGCATCGTGGCCCGCCCCCGAGGGCAGCTCTCGCACCGGCAGCCCCGCGCCCTCCAGCGCGGCACCGAACTGATCCATCAGCCAGCGCGCGCACGGCACACTGGCCACCGGCTGCACCGGATCCAGCGCCAGCTGCACGCCGCGCCGCGTGGCAATGGCACGCATGCCGGCCAGCACGTCGACCACGGCCGCTTCGCGCACCGCATCCTGGGCCGCGCGGATATCGATCGAAAACCGGCACATCCCCGGAATCACATTGCCCGAGCCATTGGGCACCTGCAACTGCCCCACCGTGCCCACCAGGCCCGGCGACTCGCTGCAACGCGACTCGATCAGCAACAGCATCTCGGCCGCGGCTGCCGCCGCATCCTGGCGCATGCCCATCGGCGTGGTGCCGGCGTGGCCCGCCATGCCGGTCACGGTGGCGATGAAGCGGTTATTGCCGGCGATGTGCGTCACCACGCCAAGCGCCCGCCCTTCGTTCAGCAACACCGGGCCCTGTTCGATATGCAGCTCCACGAACGCCAGCAGATCCGCCGGATCGACCGCGGCGGCCTGCAGGGCCTGGAGATCGCCCGCAGCGGGCAGGCCGCTGTCGGCCAGCGCCTGCGCCAGGCTGATGCCATCGGCGTCCTGGCGCGCCAGCAGGGCCGGATCGAAGGCGCCGATCAGCACCTGGCTGGCCAGAAAACTAGTCTTGAAACGCAGCCCCTCTTCTTCCGAAAACGCCACCACATCCAGGTGGTAGGGCAGACGCCGGCCGGCCGCGCGCAGGGCGCCCGCCACCGCCACCGGCAGCAGGATCCCCAGGCGGCCATCGAAACGGCCGCCATCCTGCACGGTATCGAAGTGCGACCCGGTCATCAGCACCCGCGGCTCGGCCACGGCCGGATCCGCCTCGTAGCGGCCGATGACGTTGCCGATGGCATCGATGCGCACCGTCAGCCCGGCCGCTTCCATCCAGCGCGCCAACTGAGCCTGCGTGGCACGGTGCGCCGGACTCAGATAGGAGCAGGTCAGGCCGCCCTCCATGTCGGAGTGGCGGGCCAGCACCTCGGCCTGCTCGACGATGGACTGGCCAAGGGAAGCGGGAAGCGTCGTCATGGGGGAGTTCCGGGTCAGGGGTGAAGGGGAAGGCAGGCTGCGCGCGCATCCTGTGACAGACATGGTAAACCCCCGTACGCGCCTCCAGCCCTGCGCCGCCCTGGCGTTTTCCCGCCTAGGCAGCAGGCCGCACTCCCCTCATGGCCGGGTTTCAGTCGGGCAGGAAAAACGGCATCACGCGCTCCTGGGAGCACTCCAGGTGATGCCGCATCGCCTGGGCCGCAGCGAGTTCATCGCCGGCGCGCAGCGCACGCACGATGCTGGCGTGCTCGGTCACGGCCTCCTGCGTCACGCGGGAATGAAAGCGCACCCGGAACAGGTGCATGTGCGCGTGCAGCCGCTCCAGCGTTTCCTCGATCAGGGCGTTGCCGCTCAGGCGGGCGATCCAACCATGAAACGCCGCGTCATGAACCGCGAACTTCCCATAGGCGGCATGGGCATCGCCGGCGCGCTCGTGCTCCATCGGCAAGATCAGTGCCTCCAGCTCGGGCTCCAGGTCAGGCGTAAAGTGGCGTGCCGCCAGGGCCGCCGCATGCGGCTCCAGCAACATGCGGATTTCGTAGACCTGGGCAAACTGCCGGCGATTGGGCAGCGGGGCGGCGCTATAGCCCACGTTATGGGTTTTCACCACCAGCCCTTCGCTCTCCAGGCGGATCAGCGCGGCTCGGATCGGTGTCTGAGACACGCCCAACTCCCGCACCAGCGCGTCGACCGCGATACGGCTGCCCGGCGGAATCTTGAGTGCGATCAGCTGCGATAGCAGGGTGTCATAGATTTCGTCGCCCAGCGAAGGGCGGCGCGGCAGGGGCGTGGCGGGCTCGTGATCCGGGAGCGCCGAGAAGTCGAGATGTCTGGGCATGAAGGATTTTCCGTTCGGTGCTTGACGTTCAATTGTCACAAAGATACCATTTTCAAATCATATTTCCGATCGGATTTTATAATGGAGACAATCACCCTCCCCCATCCGGTGTTGCTGGGCCATTGCGCGCGGGCCCTGGAACATCACGGGGTCCCGCCGGCCCAGGCGCTCGAACAGGCCGAACTGCTGCTGGAGGCCGAGCTGCGCGGGCGCCCCTCGCACGGCGTAATGCGCCTGCCCCGCCTGATCGAACGCATCCGCAACGGGGTCACCAGTCCGGTCAGCACGGGCCGCCATCAATGGCGCGGTCAGGCGCTGCTGGATGTCGATGGCCAGCAGGGCCTGGGGCCGGTGGTGGCTTTCTCGGCGCTGCGCGCCCTCTGCGAACGCGCCCGGGAAACCGGCGTGGCCGCGGCCGCCATCCACAACAGCAACCATATCGGCATGCTTGCGCTCTACGCCGAGCGGATTGCCGCACAAGGCCAGGTGCTGTTGGCGCTATCGACCAGTGAGGCCTTGGTGCATCCCTGGGGCGGGCGACGTGCCCTGATCGGCACCAATCCCATTGCCATCGGCGTGCCCGCCGAGCCGCATCCCTTTGTCCTCGACATGGCGACCAGCGCCGTCTCCATGGGCCAGGTGCACGATTATGCCGAGCGCGGCCAGGCCTTGCAGCCCGGCTGGGCGCTCGACGCCGCCGGTGACCCCACCCTGGATGCCGCTGCAGCAAAAGAGGGTGCCATCGCCCCCTTCGGCCAAGCCAAGGGTTACGCCTTGGGCCTGGCCTTCGAAGTGCTGGTGGCCAGCCTGACCGCCAGCGCCCTGGGCACGGCCGTACAAGGCACCCTGGACTCGACCCAGATCTGCAACAAGGGGGACGTGTTCATCGTGCTGGAGCCGGCCGCCGGCGCCATGGCAGGCCAGATCTCTGCCTATCTGGAAACCCTGCGCCAGTGCCCGCCGCTGGATCCTGCCCGCCCGGTTGCCGTGCCCGGCGACCGCGCCCAGCGCCAGCGCGAACGCAGTCTGGAACAGGGCATGACCCTGCCGCGCACCGTCTGGGACGCCATTTGCGCCCTGAGCGCAGACGCCTGAACGGCTGTCCCCCGAATCTGATACCCGGAGACCTGTCATGAATGATCTTTTCGGCGCGCTGAGAGCGCCGCGCAATGTCCTGTTCGGCAACGGCCAACGTTTCGCCGTGGGCGGCGTTGCCGCCAGCATCGGCCGGCGCGCGCTGATATGCACGGATGAGCGCTTTGCCGCCGCCGAGGCAATGCGCGACATCCTGGACAGCCTGTCCCAGGCCGGCGTGGAGGTCCTTGTCTCGACCCACACGCTGCCCGAACTGCCTTCGCGCAGCATCCAGGAATGCGTGGCGTTTGCCAGCGGCTTCGAGCCGGACCTGGTCATCGGTCTGGGCGGCGGCAGCTGCATGGACATGGCCAAGCTGGTCAGCCTGTTGCTGACCCACGGCGGCCCGGCCAGCCAGTACTACGGTGAGCTCAAGGTTCCCGGCCCCATCCTGCCCGTCATCGCCATCACGACCACGGCCGGCACCGGTTCGGAAGTCACCCCCGTGGCGGTCATGGCAGACGAAGAGCGCGCCCTCAAGGTCGGGATCTCCAGTCCGCACCTGATCCCGCACACGGCTATCTGCGACCCCGAACTGACCTGGTCCTGCCCCGCGGGCCTGACGGCCTTGTCTGGCGCCGATGCGCTGACCCATGCCATCGAGGCATTCACCGCGGTCACCCATCCGCGCACGCCGCAGCTGGCGCAGCAGCGTGTCTTTGTCGGCAAGAACCTGTTCAGCGACACCCAGGCGCTGGCTGCGATCCGCGCCCTGGCCACCCACCTGCCGCGTGCCGTGCGTGATGGCAGCGACAAAGAAGCACGCGCCATGGTCATGTTCGGCTCAGTGTGCGCCGGACTGGCCTTTGGCGTGGCCGGCACCGCTGCCGCGCACGCCATCCAGTACCCGGTCGGTGCCCTGACGCACACCGCCCACGGCCTGGGCGTCGCCACGCTGCTGCCTTACGTCATGGCCTACAACGCCAGCCATTGCCAACGCGAGCTGGCCGAGATCGGCCGCGCCCTGGGCTCGACGCAACACAGTGAGGCCGAACTGGCAGCCGATGGCATCGCCCGCCTGCGCCGCCTGCTGGCCGAGATCGGCATCCCCGCCACCCTGGCCGAACTGGGTCTGCCCGAAGACCGCCAGGACTGGGTCGCCGAGCAATCCATGCTGTCCGCCCGCCTGGTGCAGAACAACCCCCGCCCGCTGCAGGTGCAGGATATGCGTGCCATCGTCCACGACGCCTTCCATGGCATCGAGCGCGCCATCGCGGCCTAGACCTGCCCTTTCCATTCCCATTTCCCTTGCCCACTCAAGACCGCCATGTCGACCCTGCCTTTTGACGTTCCCACCGATTTGTTCATCGCCGGCCAATGGCGCGCTGCACGCAGCGCGCAGCGCATCGACGTGTTCGACCCCTCCACCCGCCAGGTGCTGGCCAGCGTGGCCGATGCTTCGCCCGAAGAAGCGCTCGACGCCGTCGATGCCGCCGCAGCCGCTGCCCCCGCCTGGGCTGCCACGCCGGCACGCCAGCGCGCCGAAATCCTGCGTCGCGCCTATGAGCTGATGGTGCGCGACGCCGAACAGCTTGCCGTGCTGATCTCCATGGAGAACGGCAAGGCCCTGACCGACGCGCGCGGCGAGGTCGCCTATGCAGCGGAATTCTTCCGCTGGTTCTCGGAGGAGGCGGTACGCATCAATGGCGACCTGTCCACCTCGCCCTCGGGGTCGGCACGCATTCTGGTGCAGTACCAGCCGGTAGGCGTCTCCTTCCTGGTCACCCCCTGGAACTTCCCGGCGGCCATGGCGACCCGCAAGATCGGCCCGGCCCTGGCCGCCGGCTGCACCTGCATCCTCAAGCCGGCCACCGAAACCCCGCTGACCGCCTACGCCGTGGCCCGGCTGCTGGCCGAGGCCGGCGTGCCCGACGGCGTGGTCAACGTGATCACCTCCTCGACGGCCGGCAAGATCGCCAATGCCGTGCTGGACGATCCGCGCGTGCGCAAGCTGTCGTTCACGGGCTCGACCGAAGTGGGTCGCGTCCTGCTGCGCAAAGCCGCCGACTCCGTCATCAACTGCTCCATGGAGCTGGGCGGAAATGCCCCCTTCATCGTCTTTGATGACGCCGATCTGGACACCGCCATCGAAGGCGCCATGATCGCCAAGATGCGCAACGGCGGCGAGGCCTGCACGGCAGCCAACCGCCTGTATGTCCAGCGCGGCATCGCACAGCAGTTCAGCCAGCGCCTGGCCGAACGCATGGGCGCGCTCAAGGTCGGCGAAGGGCGCCTGCCCGACACCCAATGCGGCCCGCTGGTCAACGCCGCGTCGGTCAACAAGGTCGCCGAACTGGTCGATGATGCCGTCGCCAAGGGCGCGCAAGTCCTGACCGGTGGCCAACGGATCGACGGCCCGGGGTTCTTCTACGCCCCCACGGTGCTCGCCAACGTGCCGGCTGACGCCGACCTGCTGCGCGAGGAGATCTTCGGGCCGGTTGCCCCGATCGTGATCTTCGATGAGGAAAGCGAAGCCATCGCCAAGGCCAACGACACCGAATACGGCCTGGTTTCCTATGTCTTCACGCAGGATCTCGCACGCGGCCTGCGCGTCTGCGAAGCCATTGAAAGCGGCATGGTGGCGCTCAACCGCGGCCTGGTCTCCGATCCGGCCGCACCGTTCGGCGGCGTCAAGCAAAGCGGCCTGGGCCGCGAAGGCGCCCACCACGGCATGCTGGAGTTCATGGAAGCCAAGTACATCTCGGTGAATTGGTAATCCTGCGCGCCAGCGCCAGCCGGCCCAGGCGCCCGCCCCCGCAGCCAACACCC
>JAEWJD010000372.1 GCA_023386765.1 Pseudomonadota bacterium
CAGAGGGTCGCGAGTTCGAATCCCGCCGCCCCGACCAAACAAATCAAAGGGTTAGTCCATCTTAGTGGGCTAGCCCTTTTTCTTTGCTTGGCTTATGGGACAACAGGTGGAACTGACCTGCGGTGGCATGTTGTAGCCAATTAAGTAGTGCGTCGCATGTCGATATGTTCGGGTACCAGCCAGGCTCGACGGGCCGTAGCGGTGGTTGGTAACTATGGGCGCTATGCGGCGGCCGTTCGTTGTCGAAATGCCGCCAGCCCTCGATAAATACTTTTGCCTCCGTACGACTGCGGGATCATTCATGGTTTAGCAGTTCGTCGCATACTTTGCCGTTGAGGTCTGCCACAAAACCGTTTTTCCCTGCCGCTGCATTAGCCGCGACAGCACCAGGATCACGTCCTGCGAACGCAGGTCAGGGCGTGAGCAAGGAGCTTCGTCGGGCAAGAAAACCCACCGATTGGTGGGTGGGCAGGAAGAGGGAGGGCTACTGATCAGAGGAAACCGCCTTGAGGATTTCCTGTTCCAACGCTCCGGTTGCCCTACATACAGTGGCTGGCGTAGGACCTGCAAACATGCCACTTCCCCCTGTGTTGAAGTCCACGCTGTTTTTGTCTGTTCCCGCAAAATTCGGTGACGTAATCGTCTTGGTGACGACGTATTTAGTGTGTGCACTGACTCGTGTTTGGTTCTTGTTTACAGCCTCAAAAATCAGGTTTACGCGGCCTTCCAGCTCCATTTTCCGGTTGATCTGAGCGTACTGGCCGTTCACAAGGACCTCATAGGCCTTAAATGCTGAGGCTGCTGGGAAGACATAGGTCCGTGCCCCGTGGAGATTGTTTACGTAGCTGGAAATCTGGCCACAGTCGACATACTTCTCGGGGTCACCTGTATAGCTGACATTTATCAGTCCAGAAGCCTTATCCAGATTGTTGATGACGAAGAACTGTTTGCTGAGTTTGGGTACAGCGGCCGCCCAAACAGTGTCGATCGGTGCATCAATGAGAGCAGTGTTGTTGGCAGATGCTGTGGATGCGGGTGGCGTGTACGAAATTTTTCCGGCGCACCCAGCAAGAAGCATCAATGGTGCGAGCAGTATTGCTTTTTTCATTTGTTTACATCCTTCTCAAAAAAGCTCTAAAGCCTTGTGGATAACGGCTGATGGATCACCCTTCCACCAGAGTTAAGCGACCGTTAGAACCCGCGGCAGTTTTGTCCTGACTCTTGAGATTAGAGCCCGTTAGGAATACCGAGGGGTTCAATCGGTTTGAAGATGCCTGTCTTGCTCATTTTTCGTCGCAGCGTGAAGAGCGCCAAAGCTTCTATCACATCGATCTTAGAGAGCTGATCGAAGTCGATGTGCATCCAGTCGTCCCTGTTGACCTGGACCGAGTACAGATACTCGTCCCGCAGCTGCCCTGTGGCAGGGTCATTGCGCTGCGAGAAGCCCGACAGCGTGACGCGCTGCACGATGGGTAGAGCCGAGAATGTTTCGCCGATCAATCGAAAGGCGATGCCGTGGACATGCGCCATATAACGCTTTCGGACTTGAGCCGCCGGTAGTTCTTTGACCGATAGCTTCAGGCCACGGGCCGGGACAGCCGCGAGCTTGGAGGGCATATCCTCGATTTCGGGCAGGTCGACATCCAACAGGATATGGCGCCCTTCGTCGGAGATTCCGAGGGCGACCAAGGTCTCGCGCGGCCAGGCGATGTCTTGAAGATTCGACTCCAACCAACGCTCCATCGCTGTCGTGTCGGTATAGATGGCTTCCTCGATCAAATGCCGCTGTGCTGCCTGTTTTTCTTCGTGTTTGTGTCTTTGGCTTTGCCAGTCCGCCACTTGGCTCGCGTGCGCCGAGAGCGCCTGCTGATGAAGGGCTTCGAGCTTTTCCAGTCGTTTGGGCAGGAGTTTCTCCCACCAGCGCGGTCGCAGTGGTATCGGTGTCGTTGACGGCGGCTCCGGATAGGGTTCGGGGTGGAAGCGTGGCGGTGTAGAGGGGGACGGCGTGTGCAGATGAAGTGTGGTTAGTGCGTCCAAATCCTCGTTGATCTGGTCGCATTTTCTCTGAATCAACTCGAGGATCGCACCGCGGTTTTGCTTCTTGACAATTTCGACCAGAGCATCGTCCAACGCGTTGCCATTTTCATCACGAAATGACAATACACCGTCGCCGTTAACCGAGCAGGTCAGCGGGATAGCTTGAGGAGGTGACGGCGACGTGCGCTGCGCGGTGTGGCGAGGACGGGGGGCAGGACGCAATAGCGCTTGGCTGGAGGAAAATCCCATGAAGCTCGTATTCAAACGAGCCCCGCGCTTGCCGATACCGACCGTCGCACCACGGGGCCCGAGCGTCCAGCTCACGCCTGACGCGCTGACATTCATGCGGATGCCTGGCGCCAGTCTGATGGACCGCCGAAACCGTAATGCCATGCCTCTTCCTTAGGTTTTTGTAGATTGCATGCTCTTCCTTATATATTTATGTATATCACGAATAGTTACATGGCAGGCGAATGGCTTTCCTGGCAGAGCTTCCTCTACCAAGTTGACACAGATTTCAAGCGGATTAAGCGAGCAGGTCTCCGCCGGAAAAATGAGTTCTCCTACGGGATGGCTTGATGCGCTCAATTCAATGGCAACTGAAAAACCAGTGGAACGAACCCGGGCCGTTGCAAAAAGGAGTTGCTTGCCTCGGATGAGCCGACGCTTATTAAGCCGCAGTTGCGCGTCTACTGGGCGTGGCTGGCCGGGCAGGAACTGAAATCGCTTTACTCGCGCGCCACGATCTGGAGCTACCGCAGGGCCATTCTGGAGGCTATCGGCATTGACTTGCCGCACATCCTCACGCCCGAAAACATCATGGTGTAGCCGGAGAGGGCGCTGCGGGACCGCCGTTACCATCCGCCGCGCGACGGTGGCTAGCGTAGCGTAGAAGGTCGGGCAACGGCTGATAGTTTTGTCTATTGATCGTTGTCCGCTGTCGTCTGGATTTTTGGCTGGTTTCTGGCTATTGATAACGTGTAATTATCGATACGCATGGTTGTTTTCGGCCAAGAGCGGACACTGGCTATGGCAGACCAAGTTGGTGTCGAAACGCTTAAAGTCGTTGGTCCGGCTCTCCCGTCATAGTGCCCTCAAATCGGAAATTAAAGGCAGAGCAGTTTCCAGCCATCGCTAATATGAGAACGTCAGCCTGGCAGACGCCCGGACTGGCTGATGTTCATGTTGCTATACTGCCTTTCCATAAAAACCATTGAAAAAAAATGAACAAGATTTTATTGGCGATGTTGTCCGGCCTTTTGATCTCGGGATCGGCATATGCAGACGATGAACATGAAATTGTCGAAAGCAACACCCTCAAGTTTCTTGGTGCACCCAAAATCACCGAAGAGGCCAGCGCAGAGTATTTGAAGAACAGCGGCTTCCGCACCGAGGAAGACTCCTTCGCCAAAGACGCAACCATCATCCATAACAGGCTAACCGCGGCTGACGGAGAAGGCCAGCCATTCCTGTTTGCCTTCAATGAAGGGAATCGGATTGTCGGCGTCGCTTCGTCCTATGACTCTTCCAACAGCGCTTTCTTTGAAAGTCTGGCCAAATTGGATGGTGTCACCTGCATCAAACAAAAGAGCCGTTTTTTCTCGCTCGCGACTTGCCACCACACATCGGCCAAGCCAGAAACAGTCAAGAAATTTCAGAGAAACTTCAAAATCTTGATGGAAAACGCTGGCTGACATCAGCCCGCCTGCATCTGCAATAGCAGGGCAACATTCCCGTTTGCCCTGACCTGGCGGAACCTGTTCAAGCCATGCCGCTTACGCCCAGCCTTGAACAGGCACCGCTGCAAAAAGCCATTTCCGTTGCCTGCCAGCTGGCAGGCAACGGATGACCCCAGCGCCCTACATCATTCCGGGCAGCATTCTCCCTAATCGTCACTGGCCGTCAGCGCGTAGCGTTGCCACGTCGGGCAATCGCCAAAAATGGGGGGATTACCCCTCCGGCCCTGTGCCGGGGGGAGCCGGCCAGGCGAGAAGCGGCGAGGGCTTCGGGTGGGAAGCGCTTCAATGATGTCGTCGGGCAGAGTCGCTTTTGCCTCCTGGTGGGTCCATGTGCGGGAAGGGCGAAATTTGGAGATTGCAATCCGGCATGGCGTTCTTATAATAATCAGATCGGTCGTTTAATTAATTATGGGAGACGCCATGGCCATGGAAAATATCGCAATCATCGGCGCCGGGCAGGCGGGGGCCGCGCTGGCTGCCCGCCTGCGCCAGGCTGGTTTCCAGGGCGGCATCGATGTCTTTGGCGCCGAGAGCGCGCCGCCTTACCAACGCCCGCCGCTGTCCAAGAAATACCTGGCGGGCGACTGGGAACAGGAGCGTCTGTGGTTGCGTCCGGCGCAGTTCTGGCGCGAGCAGAACATTACGCTGCACCTGGGCAGCACGATCGAGGCGCTGGACCTGACATCGCGCACGCTGCGCTGCGGCGGTCAACGCCATGGCTGGCACAAGCTGGCGTTGACCACCGGGGCCGCGCCGCGTTCCCTGCCCGCTGCGTTCGCGGGCCGCAGCAATGTGTTTGAGTTGCGCAATCTGGCCGATGTGCAGCGGTTGCAGCCGGTGTTCCTGGCTGGCCGCCGCTTGCTGGTGCTGGGGGGCGGCTATATCGGGTTGGAGACCGCCGCGGTGGCGGCGCAGGCGGGGTTATCGGTGCAGTTGGTGGAGCGCGCCCCGCGGATCCTGGAGCGGGTGGCGTGCGCGGCGACGGCCGCGGCCATCCGTGCGCTGCACCAGCGTCATGGGGTGCTCATCCACGAGGGGCGCACGGTGGCGCGCATCGAGGGGGGCGAGACCTTGAGCGGCGTGGAGTTGGACAATGGCTTGCGTATTGCCTGCGACCTGGTGGTGGTCGGGGTGGGCGTGGCGCCACAAACCGCGCTGGCCGAGGCGGCAGGAATCGCGTGCGACGATGGGGTCTTGGTCGATGCGTTCGGGCGCACCTCGGCCCAGGGCGTATGGGCGGCCGGGGATTGCGCGCGGTTCGTGCTGGACGGTGTGCCTGCGCGGCTCGAGAGTGTGCAGAATGCCATCGACCAGGCGGAGGCGGTCGCTGACGATATGCTGGGGCAGGGGCAGCCGTATGAGCCCGTCCCGTGGTTCTGGTCGGATCAATACGACATGAAGCTGCAGATCGTCGGCCTGAACCGCGGCTACGACGGGGTGGTTAGCCACGCGTCGGCCAAGGGCGAATCCCATTGGTACTTCCGTGCCGACCGGCTGATCTCGGTCGATGCCCTCAATGACGGGCGGGCTTACATGGTAGGCAAGAAGCTGCTGGACGCCGGGCGCGCGGGCGGCGGTGGCGAGGTCGCGCGTCCCGGCTTCGAGCCGATGCAGTTGCTGCGTAATCAGGCCGAGGGCTGATTGAGGTAGCCGTCCAGGAACAGTTGCACGGTGCGCTCGGCGAGGGCATCGGGCGACACGCAGCCGTCGGCCTTGTACCAGGTGTAGGTCCAGTTGATCATGCCGAAGAACAGCATGGTGTCTACGTGGGCCAGGCTACGGTTGGCGGCCATGTCAGGGCGCAGTTGCAAAAGCGCATCGCAGACATAGGCGATCAGCTCGCGCTGCTTGGTGATCAGCGCCTTGCGCTGGTCTTCGGGCAGGGCGTCCAGGCAGGTCAGCATGACGACGTGCCGGTCGCGCGAGGTGGCGTAGATCTCGAGGAACAGTTTGACGATCTGTAGAAAGCGCGCCTTCGGTTCGTTCGAGCCGTACAAGACCTGGCGGCAGCGCTCCAGCAGGGAGTCGACGTGCGTGGTGAGCATGTCGCGCAGTACCGCTTCCTTGCTGTCGAAGTAATGGTACAGGCGCGATTTCGAGCACTCGCAGGCTCGAGCGATATCGCCAATGGATGTTTCCGAGTAGCCTTGGCGCGCAAACATCGCCGCGGCGCGCTCCATGATGGTGTCGCGGATATTTTCGTAATCCGCAGATCTCGTACGGGCCAAAACACCTCCGATGACGCGAGTGCCGCGATGGCTGTTCGTCGTGCAGTCGCAGCCTGCAGTGGGCACCGCCTGGCGAAGGCCTGGTGCGCCCGCTTAGACGCTGCCTGGTGCGAAGCAACAAACAACGTATGAACTCATGACTGAGGCAACTGCTAATTGTAGGGCCAGATGACACAGGGGGCAATGCGTGCGCCGGCCGGCCCTTGCCACCGACGCGCTAGGGTTCATATTCCCAGATAGGCAGCGCGTATGCGCGGATCCGCGATCAAGGCGCTTGCCGCGCCTTGCATGGTGATGTGGCCGGTCTCCATGACGTAGCCCCGGTCTGCGATCTGCAGCGCGCCGTAGGCGTTCTGTTCGATCAGCAGCACGGTGACGCCGAGGGCCTTCAGTCCACGGATGACCTCGAAGATCTGCTGCACGATGATCGGCGCCAGCCCCATTGAAGGTTCGTCCAGCAACAGGCAGGAGGGCCTGCCCATCAGGGCGCGCGTCATCGCCAGCATCTGCTGTTGCCCGCCGGACAGTCCGCCGGCGGCCAGGTGGCGTTTCTCACGCAGGATGGGGAACATCTGGAAGGCATCTTCCATGTCGCGCTCGACCCGTTCGTCGGCATAGAGGTAGGCGCCCAGCCGCAGGTTCTCCTCGACGCTGAGGTTGGTGAAGATCTGCCGGCCTTCGGGAGAGTGCGCCAGCCCGCGCGCCAGGCGGCGATGGGCGGGCACGGCGGCCAGCGCCTCGCCCCGGAAGGTAATGGCGCCGGCCGAGACCGGTTGCACGCCTGACAGGCAACGCAGCAGGGTGGTCTTGCCCGCACCATTGGCGCCGACGACGGTGACGATCTCGCCGCTGTCGACCTGCAGATCGATGCCGTGCAGCACTTCGATGCGTCCGTAGCACGAGCGTAGTCCTTGGACGGTCAGCATGGGCGGTCTCCCGGCTGGCTGTTGGTTCCCAGGTAGGCGGCGATGACCGCCGGGTCGCGGCTGATGGCGTCTGGTGGGCCTTCGGCTATTTTCTCGCCGTGATCAAGCACGACGATGTGGTTGGAAATGCGCATGACCATTTTCATATCGTGTTCGACCAGCAGGATGGCGACGCCGGTGGCGGCGACCTCGGCGATCAGGTGGTCGATTTCCTCGGTTTCGACCGCATTGCAGCCGGCGGCCGGTTCGTCCAGCAGCAGCACTTTGGGCTGCAGCGCCAAGGCACGGGCAATCTCCAGCCGCTTGAGCGAGCCGTAAGAGAGGCTGCCGGCCTCACGTTCCGCTGCGCGCTCCAGGCCCACGCGTTGCAGAAGCGCGCGGGCACCGTCTTCGGCGCGCCGGGCGCGGGCCCGCGAGGCGCGCAGGTTGAAAAGGTCGGAGAGCAGCGCGCCTTGCTCTTGCAGGTGAAAGCCCGCGATGGCGTTTTCCAGCACCGTCATGTTCTGGAAGATCTGCAGGTTCTGGAAGGTGCGCGACATGCCGCGCCGCGCCAGGCGGAACGGCGCCATGCCGGTGACGTCGTTGTGGTCCAGCACGACGCGGCCGGAGCCGGGCTGGTAGATCCCCGAGATCATGTTGAACAGCGTGGTCTTGCCTGCGCCGTTGGGGCCGATGACGGACACGATCTCGCCCGGCTCGACACTGAACGTGACATCGTGCACCGCTCGTAGCCCGCCAAAGGTGATACCCAGGCCGTGGATTTCCAGCAGGCTCATTTTTTCCTTCCTCGTATCGTGCGCATCATGGACGGAACCAGGCCTTCAGGCAGAAAGATCATGACCAGCATCATGGTCAGGCCCAGGATGAGGGGTTCGTAGTCGGCGAACACGGTCAGCACCTGTGGCAACAGCGTCAGCAGGCTCGCGCCGAAGATTGCGCCGGCGACCGAGCCGACGCCACCCAGCACCGCCATGGTGACCATTTCGATCGAGTGCATGAAGCCCGCGACGTCCGGTGTGATGAAGCGGTTCTGCAGCGCCAGCATGGAGCCGGCGACCGAGGCATAGACGGCCGATACGACAAATGCCTTGAGCTTGGCGCCAGCCACGTCGATGCCGACGGTGCCGGCTGCGATCTCCGAACCATGCAGCGCGCGCAGCGCCCGCCCGGTCGGGCTGTGATAGAGGTTCAGCGCGAGCCAGGCCCCGGCCACCAGCGCGATGCCGGTCATGGCGTACCAGAACTGGCCGTGGGACAACTCCAGGCCCCAGTCGTTCAAGAGGCTGCGCAGTCCGGGGTCGGGCACGGCGATACCGTCCGGCCCTTTGGTGAGCTGGCGTTCATTGTTCAGCACCATGGCGACCAGGATGCCAAAGCCCAGCGAGGCCACGCCCAGGTAGTAGCCCTTCAGGCGCAGGATGGGGCGGCCGACCAGCCAGGCCAGCAGGCCTGAAATCGCTGCGCCCAGCACCACCGACAACGCCGAGGGCAGACCAAGGTGCACGGGTGCCAGCGCACAGGCATAGCCGCCGATGCCGGCGAATCCCGCGTGGCCCAGGCTGATCTGGCCCGCGTAGCCAGTCAGGATGACGATGCCAGTGACCGCCAGCGCGTTGACGAAAATCGCCGAGCCCACGCGGAAGTAATAACCGGAGGGAAAGAACAGCGGGGCGAGGGCAATCAGCGCGGCCAGGACGATCAGCGTCCAGTGTTTTGATGATATCCGCATGGCTTATACGCGATCCGTGGACTTGCGTCCGAACAGTCCCTGCGGCATGAAGAACAGCACCGCGAGAATGGTGATGAAGGCTGCCGCGTCTTTGTATTGCGACGACAGGTAGCCGGCAGTCAGGGCCTCCAGCAGGCCGAGCAGGATGCCTCCGGCCAACGCGCCCTTGGGGTTGCCCATGCCGCCCAGCATGGCGGCGGCAAAGCCTTTGAGCGCCAGGGTGAGGCCCACGTCGTACGAGGTCAGCGTGATCGGCGTGATCAGCACGCCGGCCAGCGCGCCGATGGCTGCTGACAGCGTGAACGACAGAGTCATGATGAATCGGGTGTTGATGCCGACCAGGCGCGCTGCCAGGCTGTTGTTCGAGGTGGCCAGTACCGCGCGGCCGATCAGCGTCCGGGTGAAGAACAGCCACAGGACAATGAATACGGCTACCGCGCCGCCGATCATCCAGAGGCTTTGCGACAGGATGGTGGCGCCCAGCACGTGTATCGGGTCGTCCCCCGAGAATGCGGGCAGACTGTGGATCTGCTTGCCGAACAGGCTTTGCACCGCGCCGCGGATGAAGATCGAGGCGCCGATGGTGATGATGATGAGCGAGACGACGGGGGCGCCGCGCGCCGGCTCGATCGCCAGGCGGTTCAGCGCCACGCCGATCGTGGCGCTCGCGCCAATGGCCAACAGGGCGGCCAACGGCAACGCCAGGCCGGCGCCGTGTGCGAAGACCGTGATCATGCCACCCAGCATGACGAATTCGCCTTGGGCGAAGTTCACCACGCCGGTCGCGTTGAAAATGATCGCGAACCCGAGCGCGACGAGCGCGTAGACCGCGCCCACCGTCACCCCCGAGAAAATGAACTGCATGAATTCCGACATGGACACTCCGGGGTTTGTCTGGACTGGGATGGCGGGCCCGCGCTCGATGCGCCGGCGACGGGCCGCGGTTCAGTCGCTCAGTCGATGACTTTCCATTTGCCGTCGCGAATTTCGAGGACGCGGAAGGCAGAGAGGTCCAGGCCCAGGTGGTCGGTCGGCGAGAAGGTATAGACGCCGGTGGTGCCGGCCAGCTTGCTGGTCTTTTCGATTTCGTCGCGGATCGCGGTGGGTTTGGTCGAGTTGGCGCGGCTCAGCGCATCGACCAGGATCAGGAAGGCGTCGTGTGCATAGCCGCCGAACGTGCCTACGGGGGCGCCGGTCTTGGCCTCGAAGGCTTTTTTGTAGGCGATGGACGGTGCGGCCTGGGGATCGCTGGCGGGCAGCTGGTCCGCGACAAGCAGCGCAGTCCCCGGCAGGCGGAAACCCTCGACGACGTCGGCGCCGGCCAGGTCGATATAGCCCTGCGAGGCGACGCCGTGTGAGGCGTAGAAGGGCAGGCTCATGCCGAGCTGGCGGTAGTTGCGCGCGAGCACCGCCGCGCTTTGGCCGAACCCCGGGTTCAGGACAGCCTGCACGCCCGGGATGCCCCGGATCTTGGTCAGCTGCGCAGTCATGTCGGCATCCTTGGGCTCGTAGGTTTCGCTACCCACCAGTTCGATGCCGTACTGGCCGGCCACGGCCTTGCACTGCGCCTGCATGGAGGCGCCGAAGCCGTCCGTGGAGCCGATCAACGCCACCTTGGTCCAGCCGTTCTTGCGCATGTCGGCAAACACCTTCTGGCAGGCCATGCGGTCGGTATGCGGTGTCTTGAAGGTATAGGGTTTGACCGGATCGATGATGTCGATGGCGCCGGCCAGCGAGATGAACGGCACTTTGGCGTCTTCGGCGACTGACAGGATGGACATCGAGGTGCCGGTGGTAGTGCCGCCGATGATGGCTTGCACCTCGTCGTCCTCGACCAGCCGGGTCGCGAAGGTGCGTGCCTTGTTGGCGTCGCCGCCGTCGTCGTACAGCACCAGCTTGATTTTCTCGCCCTTGATGCCGCCACGTGCATTCAGTTCCTGCACGAGCAGTTCCAAGGTACGCGCTTCGGGGTCGCCCAGGATGCCTGCCGGGCCCGTGGCCGAGATCGAGGCGCCGAGCCGGATTTCGGCTGCAGCGGGCAGGGTGCAGCCCAGTGCGAGCAAGCCCGCAACGATTGCCTTGCTTGTGTTCATGACTCCTCCTGTATGGCGGCTCGATACGTGCTGTGAGCCTATTATTGAACAATCGTTCGTGTAATTTATCAGAGCTTTCCTGGCTTGGATATAGTGATCATGAAGACGTTTCAGCTTTCCTTGGTCAGTGTTTATTCCTGATAATTCTCTTATTAATCAACATATTGATGATATCGTTCAGGTGATTTAAAGGAAGTGGCCTAATGGTTTTCCTTGATTTGATTCGGATGGATTGTTGTAAAAACCGAATGACCGATTGGTTATAAGAAACTGTGCTTGACACTCTGGCGCGTCCTCATTTATAAATCGAACGACCATTCGGATTATTAAATAATTCACAAACCATCGGAGGTGAGGGCGATGTCTTCCATCAGGGACGAGATCGACTACCGGGCGCTGATCGAGCCCACGCGGATCAATAGCCGCCTGTATGTCGATCCGGAGATCTTCCAGGAGGAGCTGGACAAGATCTGGCATAAGACCTGGGTGTACGTGGGCCACGTCAGCGAAGTGCCTAACAAGAACGACTACGTGACCAAGAGCATCGGCACGACGCCGGTGCTGTTGCTACGCGACAAGGATGGCGAGATCCGCCTGTTGCTCAACAAGTGTCCGCACCGGGGCAACCAGTTGTGCGCCTACAAGGAAGGCAATCGCAGCACGTTCACGTGCCCATACCACTCCTGGACGTTCTCCAACACCGGCGATCTGATGGGGTATGCGCTGGCCGATGGCTACGAGGGTGCCTCCAAGACCGGCGTCGGGCTGGGCAAGGTGGCGAGGATCGGCATTTATCGCGGTTTCGTGTTCGGGTCGTTCGCCGAAACCGGCCCGAGCCTGGACGAGCATCTGGGCGGGGCCAAGGCCGCCATCGACCAGTTGTGCGACAACTCGCCCAACGGCGAGCTGGACCTGCGCGCCGGGTTCCTGCAGCACCGCGCCAAGGCCAACTGGAAGTTCATGCTGGAGAACGAGACTGACGGATATCACCCTGGCTTCGTGCATGGCTCGATCTTCCAGGTCACCAATAGCCCGATCGCCAATCTCTACGGCAAGGACTCGACCGCGCTGACGCGCGACTACGGCAACGGTCATACCGAGTTCGACCTGCGGCCGGAATGGCGGCGCATCGACAAGCCGCTGTACTGGTT
>JAEWJD010000049.1 GCA_023386765.1 Pseudomonadota bacterium
TGAGGCATGTTCCGCGTCCTTGCAATACTGTGTTTACATACAGTCTATCGCTTAGCGGAAAGTTCTTTTACCCTCAGCCGAAATGCCTGCCGTTGCTAGACATTGCCAGCCAGTGCCCGTCACTCCCACTCGATTGTAAACAAGCACACAAAACCCTTTAGTGACAACAATTTGCAAGAACTATCAGGCTCAGTGCCATGAAAAATACCATGACCAGATCATGAGGTTGAACACGGCTTGCGCCGGCAGCGTTCACGCTCCTGGTCGGCGATCTCGCCCGGCTGCAATGCTAGCTCAGCATCGGTCATGCGCTCCAGCACGTCGCGTAGGCGGATGGTGCAAGGAATGGGCGGCAGCTCGAACTCATAGCCGCCGGCGATCATTTCGGCCGCAATCTCCTCGGTGATGAAAAACGGCTCGTCGTCTTGGTTCGGCTTCTTCATGCCCTTTCCTCCTGGCGCTCATCCTGGCCGACAGCGGCCAGGGCATCGGCTTCCGTCAATGCGTCCTCCACGAACGCGCCGTGCTGCTTCGCTTCGGCCTGGCTGACCTCGGCCCATATCCGTTTCACCTGGGCCGCACTGTACCCGGCCAGCTCGGCGGTCTTGTTGATGCTGTAGCCGGACTTGCGCAGCGCGACAACTTGGGCGCGGCGCTTCGGATCAGCACGGCGGCCCTTGTACCGCCCGGCCTGGCGGGCCAACTCAATGCCTTGGCGCTGGCGTTCGCGCCTGTCCTCGTAGTCGTCGCGGGCCATCTGCAAGGCCAGGCGAAAAAGCATGATCTGCACGGCTTCCAGCACGATCTTGGCGACGCCCTGGGCCTCGGCCGCCAGGTCGGATAGATCGACCACGCCAGGGACGGCCAGGCGTGCGCCTTTGGCCTGTATCGAGGCCACCAGGCGCTCGGCCTCGGGCAAAGGTAGGCGGCTGATGCGGTCGATCTTCTCGGCAATGACCACCTCGCCGGGCTGTAGGTCGCCGATCATGCGCAGCAGCTCAGGCCGGTCGGCGCGTGCGCCGGATGCCTTCTCACGGTAGATGCCGGCGACGTAGTAGCCGGCGGCCTTCGCGGCCGTAGTGATCGCCTCTTGGCGTTCCAAGTCCTGCGCGTCGGTGCTGACGCGCAGATAGACCCGCGCCACCATCGGCGCGGCTACTGGCTTCGTCCTGCGCATACTTGCGGGCTCCTTTGGGCATACTCAAATGCACCCATCTTAAACTGGCAGGCCAATTTATCACATATCGATCTAAATGCGCCTAGCTCATTTTTACAGCTTAAATGAGCTATTGAGCACACTCCATATTTCGACTATTATTGAAACATGGAAACGATAAATGCTGTAGCCGCCCTGGCGGCCATCGCTCAAGAATCGCGCCTCGCGGTGTTCCGGCTTCTCGTCCAGGCCGGCCCCGCCGGCATGGCCGCCGGAAAAATCAGCGAAGCGGCCGGCATCCCGCCGTCTTCGCTATCCTTCCACCTGAAAGAGCTGGCACACGCCGGCATGGTCACGTCGCGGCAAGAAGGCCGATTTGTGATCTACGAGGCGAACTTTTCGACGGCCACTAACCTGGTGGCCTTTCTCACGGAAAACTGCTGCGGCGGCCAGGTGTGCAACCTGTCTTGCACCACGGAAGCCGGGAAGGTGTTGGCATGAGACTTCGCCATCTTTCCGACCCCGATTCTTTGCCCGCTTTGGACAAATCCTTTGCCATCGAGCGCCCGGCGCTCGGGCTGGCACCCGACGCCCCGCCGGTGCGTATCCTGCTGCTGTATGGCTCGCTGCGCGCCCGCTCGTTCTCACGGCTGGCCGTCGAGGAAGCGGCCCGGCTGCTGCAATTCTTTGGCGCAGAAACACGCATCTTCGACCCGTCCGATTTGCCGTTGCCCGATCAAGTGCAAAGCGACGATCACCCGGCCGTCAAGGAGCTGCGCGCCCTGTCCGAGTGGTCAGAGGGACAAGTCTGGTGCAGCCCGGAACGCCACGGTCAGATTACCAGTGTCATGAAGGCGCAGATTGACCATCTGCCGCTTGAAATGGCCGGCATCCGGCCGACCCAAGGCCGCACCCTGGCCGTGATGCAGGTATCCGGCGGCTCGCAGAGCTTCAACGCCGTGAACACCTTGCGTCTGCTCGGCCGCTGGATGCGAATGTTCACCATTCCGAACCAGTCGAGTATCGCCAAAGCGTTCCAAGAGTTCGACGCGGCGGGCCGCATGAAGCCCTCGCCGTACTACGACCGAATAGCCGATGTGATGGAAGAACTGGTGCGCTTCACGGCGCTGGTACGGCCGCACCGTGAAGCACTGACAGACCGCTATTCCGAACGGAAAGCGGCCGGCCACGTCATCGACGAGGCCACCGATCTTTCATCCATCGCCATTGCTCCCCAGCCACTACCAGAAAGCGAAACATCATGACCGAAAGAATCTATAACGTCCTCATCCTCTGCACCGGCAATTCGGCGCGCAGCATCATGGCCGAAGCTCTCATCAACACGATGGGGCAAGGGCGCTTCCGCGCCTACAGCGCCGGCAGTCACCCAACCGGCAAGGTCAATCCCTTCGCCGTCGAAAAGGTGGAGTCGGTGAATTACCCGACCGAGAATCTGCGCAGCAAGAGCTGGGACGAGTACGCCACGCCCGACGCACCGAAGATGGACTTCATCATCACCGTCTGCGACAACGCCGCCGGCGAAATGTGTCCGGTGTGGCCTGGTCAGCCGATCTCGGCGCATTGGGGATTTGAAGACCCGGCCGCCGTCGAAGGCACTGACGCCGAGAAGCGCCGGGCCTTCGAACAAACCTTCCGGCACATGATGAACCGCGTCCGCCTGTTCGTGAATCTGCCTCTCAAAATGCTTGACCAGACGGCCATCAAGCGCGAGCTGGCGAACATCGGCAAGACCGAGCAGGAAGCATGAGCGCCGGCGCACAGGCCATCGCCGCGAAGCCGCGCCAGGCCCCGATGAGCGGCTTCGAGCGTTACCTGACGCTGTGGGTGGCCCTGTGCATCGTCGCCGGTGTTGCGCTCGGCCAGGGCCTTCCTGACGTGTTCCAGGCCATAGGCCGCATGGAAGTGGCCCAGGTCAATTTGCCGGTGGGCCTGCTGATTTGGGTAATGATCGTCCCGATGCTGGTCAAGATCGACTTCGGGGCGCTGCACCAGGTCAAAGAGCATTGGCGCGGCATCGGCGTCACGCTGTTCGTGAATTGGGCCGTCAAGCCATTCTCGATGGCCCTGCTGGGGTGGCTGTTCATCCGACAAGTGTTCGCTCCGTTCCTGCCGGCCGATCAACTGGACAGCTACATCGCGGGCTTGATCTTGCTGGCCGCCGCGCCCTGCACGGCAATGGTGTTCGTGTGGAGCCGCCTTACCAACGGCGACCCGCTTTTCACGCTCTCGCAAGTGGCTCTGAACGACGCCATCATGATCGTGGCCTTCGCGCCCATCGTCGGCCTGCTGCTGGGCATGTCCTCGATCTCGGTGCCTTGGGACACGCTGCTGATTTCGGTCGTGCTCTACATCATCGTGCCGGTGATCCTGGCGCAGCTCTTGCGGCGGCATCTGCTCAAGCAAGGACAGGCCGCCTTTGAACGGGCCATGCAGAAGATCGGGCCGTGGTCGATGGCCGCGCTGCTGCTGACGTTGGTTCTACTGTTCGCCTTCCAGGGCGAGGCCATCATCCGGCAGCCGTTAGTGATCGCCATGCTAGCCGTGCCGATCTTGATTCAAGTGTTCTTCAATTCCGGGTTAGCCTACTGGCTGAACAAGCGGGCGGGGGAAAAGCACTCTGTCGCCTGTCCTTCGGCCCTGATCGGTGCCAGCAACTTCTTCGAGCTGGCCGTGGCGGCCGCCATCAGCTTGTTCGGTCTGCACTCCGGCGCTGCATTGGCAACCGTGGTCGGCGTCCTGGTCGAAGTGCCGGTGATGCTGCTGGTCGTGCGCGTGGTGAATCGCTCGAAGAGCTGGTACGAACGAGGTTGAACATGAGTAGGAAAAAACTGAGGAAATGATTGCAGATTGCCGCGCCGGCCGCTTCCTGGCGCATTCGATCACTGACCTGGAACACCTAGTATCCATGCTTGCTGAGGTCGCCCGATGACAGACCCAAAGAACCTAGAGAACAGGCTGCATGAGAAGGCCGACCCGGCCCGCGCCGTTTCCACTGGTCGGGTGCGCTACACACTGGCCGAACTACTGGCCGACGCGGAAGCATCCGGGGCTTACCCGCTGCCGCCGGAGGAACGCGAATGGATGGATGCGCCGTCTGTGGGTCGGGAATGGCCAAACAGTGAAGATTGAAAAAGGCGGCCAGTTCGAGTGGCCGCCCTTTCGTCATTAGCTGCACGCTTGGCGCAAGGCGTTCATTGCTTCTTGAAAATCAGCCTGTGTCGCCCGGCCCGTTTCAGCTTGGTAGTACACCACCATAAAAGCATTAGCGACGGCTTCGGCCAATGGCCCAAGGCTCCGCGCTTCCGCTTGGTTGATGTACTCCAAAGAAGAAAGAATAGCCGCTGCTTGATGCACTGCTTGCCCTGGTTCGATAATATGTTGTGTTGTCATAATTCACCTCTCCAGTAGGTGTTGATTGAAAGTGCCGGGCTGGTTGTGGCCAGCCCGGTGCGCCTACAGGTACAGCCCCGCCGCCTCCGCGAATGCTGACCGCTCATTCCTGCCGCCATTAACCTCAATACTTATCGGCTTAGTTTCGCTCTCTCTCATAGGGTCTGGCCGTGATACAAAAGCGGCTGTTTCTGTCTCTGCATCGACCTCGGTCGATTGATCACCCAGCGGCGAAATAAATACCTGGCTGACTTCTTCCCTTGGCGCTTCATCCAGGGCCGCCAATGCGGCCATGTATGTTGATGTCGTCATCGTGCTAACTCCTGACTTCGTTACTATCTGGGCCAGAATCGGCGCCCAAGCTATTGCCCTCGAACTGGCCAGATTGGCTTGCTTCTTTCGGCTCCATGCTTTCGCGTATCGAAGCAGCCAGTTTTCCGCCTGTGGTTTCGCTCACTCGCTCCTGGAATCCCTGCTTCACTTGAGAGCCGACACCCTTGGCTAACTCGGAGGCCGTGCCTGTGGCCAGCTTCGCGGCCTTGGCAAAGCCGCCACCGCTTGAGCTACTGCCGCTGTCACCAAAGCCAGCCGCTTGGGCGAATGGGCTACTGCCAGCAGTACCCGCTTCACCACCACCGTTTCCGCCACTGCTGACAACTGACCCCATGCTGGACATGTCACCGCCGGTTTCCATACTCGCTGATGCTTTCTGAAAAGCCGCTTGGAGTGCACTTGCACCTCCGGCTGCACCGGCTGCGGCACCCATAACCGCTTTACCTGCCAGGGCAGCGCCGCCAGTTGCCATACTGGCCGCCGTCACCGCCGCCCCAACTGCCGCACCCGCACCGAAGTTTCCAATTCCACCGGCTGCGCCAATACCACCACCAGACACAAGACCAGAAATCATCGGCGGAACTTTGTTGACCAAGAAAAGCAAGATGACCGATATAACCAACATCACGGCCAGTTCCTGGGATGCCATGTTCTCGCTGATTTGCGTGTAGTAGTGATTGATGAACTCTTTGCCAATCGCAACCAGAAGCACCATTGCCATAAGCTGTGCGGCCAGGCCCAGCACGGTCTTGTAGTAATTGATCGCCATGTCGGAAGTCCAACGACTTCCACCAAAGCCAAGGAAGAACACACCGGCATACAACAGAATCCAGGCTGATGCGAGCAACAGCAACAGGTTGACCGCAATCAACGCCAGGACAAACAAAACAGCCAGGGCCATTAGCTCCATGACCAGAGCAGTTGCCATCTGCCGCCATCCCAGCTCCGAGGTGGCCTGTACTGTGCGGTTGTATAACTCGAAACCAAGATCAAGGATGCTGGAGGGCCCAAGATTGCTATTGGAAAGTCCCCCCGCCTGCGCGCCCAGAGTTTGCAATGACTGAACAATCGTACCGGCGATATTCATGCCCTGGTTCGCATTCGTCAGCAACCACCAGAAAAAGCCGGTGAAGATCGTGAAGCGAACGAACTCCGCGAAGAACTCGCCAATGTCGGCCTTGCGCAAAGCCATCATGCCGAATGTCCAGACCATCGAAATCACAACCAGCGTCCAGAACAAACGCGATGCAGCGGACTCAATAGCTGGCCCCCATGTTGCGGCAGCATCATGAAAACGCTTGAGCACATCATTCATAACACCGCTGCTACTTAGCTCCTGCGCCATTGCAGGTTCAGCCAGCACCATTGTGGCGACCATCATCAAGCCACCTAGAGCAATTTTCTTTCTCATGGCGACCACCTCAATAATCATCTTTAGGGCTGGGCTTGAACTCCCACTGACGCATCTGCTTGGCCTTCTGGAATGCTCTGCATTCCTCGGTAAAGGCCTCTCGGTTCGCTTCGCTGCGCATTTCATTCAGTGCTGCCTGGAACGCATCGGGGGCACACGTCGCCGCATTTGGTTCGGGCATCCTTTCCTGTTCACATCCAGCCAACAACAGCAACGTAGCCGCGGTAGTAAAAAAGATTTTTTTCATCTCACCGCCTCCCTAGTAGTTGTCTGCCGGACTCGGGCGAAACGTCCAGGTACGCATTTGCTCGGCCCTGGCATCACCTCGCGCCTCGGCATCGAGTTCTGCTGCAATCCGGGCTGCCTCCGCGTTGTGTTGGGCGGTCAACATGGTGCGAATCTGCAAGAGCTGATTGGCCTGCTGGCTGGCGAGCTGGTTGGCGTAGCCGATGGCCTGTAGCTGGCCAGTTGCACCCTGGGCCGCGCCTTGCAGCCGCTCCAGGGTACGGGCGTCATCCTTCAAAGCCTTTTGCTGGTCGGCAACGGTCTGGAACAGGGCATCGTTGGCCTTCTTTTGCGACTCTGACGCCAGGCGGCGGTTCTCTTCCATCGCTGCCTTTTCGGCCGGCGTGCATCCGCCGCTGCCGTTGAAGCATGGCGAGCTGCGGTAATAGGCCACGTCCTGAAACTTGGCCAGGTAACGATCCAGGCTGCCTAGCTGGTTCTCGTAATAGGCCAGCGTGTTTTGCGCGGCAATCAGCCGGTTGATCGTAGTCTGCGCCTGATCCCAGATATACGCGGCTGGGGCCATCGTGTTCTGGAGCTGATTTTCGTACTGCTGCAACTGGGTCTGGTACTGCTCAATCTGCTTGAGCGTCTGCGCCACCGACTCGATGGCCGTCATGATGTTCTGGGCCAGGTTGCCGCCGTCGATGACGGGGATACCAGCTTGCACAGGGGCGGTGGTAGTGGTGATAAAGCCGGTTGCGAGTGCAACGGCTAGAGCGGTTTTTTTAGCCGCTAAAATTTTGGACTTCATGGTCGTACTCCGTCGATGAAAAGAAGGCATTGCCTTGACCAAGCGTTGTGCTTGTTCTCGGCAACGTTTCATCGAAGAGCTACGCCACTAGCTGATCGGTATTGCCCTTGGCGCTGAGGCCCGGACTTACAAACGTAAAACTACTCTGTTTTTTTATCGCTTTCGGACAAGCCAACTTCCCGGCCAATCTCTTCAAGCTCTAGCGGCTGTACTGCCGCCGTCAGTATTTCGCGTATTTCCGCGTCGGTGCTCCTATCGTTGAGCGCTGCTCGAACTTTCAACGCACGGTGCACCTCGGCGGGTAAATTCCTGATAAGCACATTTGCCATATCAATACCCTTTTGGTGTACCCGACAACCATGCTATCAAAGATATTAAAAATAGCAAGACCTATACTCTTGCAACCGGCGGTAGCCGATCAGCCCCGCAGGGCAGGATTCCCGTTGAGTGCCCCCGGCGCGAATAAGGGACAGTGAAGATAGATAACCGGCTTGCCGGTTAGCTAACTTCACCCATCCTGCCCGCATTTCACCCACTATTGAAAATCTAGCGCATATCGAACGTAAAGCGTTTTATCGTCAAACAAACACCGATTCTTGGCAACATAACCGTAATCGTCACCAAATCGGCCTGCAATCGACATAGTCGCTTCAAAATCGCTGCTCAATCGGCTTTAAATCGGAACCTAAAATGCCAACAATCGACACAAACCATTCGCCCCGATGGGGCGAGTTGGACGCCAAAAAAGAAGGGCATAACCCGCCCCTCAAGTGTCAATGAACACAAGAAATTTGCCTCCCCTCCCGTCATACCACTAAGGCGACGTATTGATACTTGAGGGGCAACCTTTCCTGATGTTGACACCTTCACGCAGGTTACTGGTTATGGGCGTCCAACACACACGGCTCATTCCTGCTTGGTAATAATAAGAATAATAATCTTCTTATTATTCTTACCGAACGAATGGGCACTGCTTAGCCATTTCACGTTTCGAGCCAAGGTTTCAGTACAGATAACTACAAGTGCACACAGCGGCCCTCCAGCACCGTTAGACGCAGATTCTGCTTCAGCTCATGGAATAAGGGACTCCGGGTTGTTTTCCCCTCTCACAAGGCGTTTCAGCGGCCACTGAAGCCGCCTTCTCTTCTTGGCGTTAAACCATCGGCCTATGGCCGATTGATAAAGCCCGCCAGGGCTTTATTGGCAAGGTCAGAACGCGCCCTCAAGGCGCGAGCTGCACCGCGCATGATGGATTATCTTTAGATAATCTTGGATGGATTTCCCAAACTGCCCGCAAAGCAGCGCACCGTCTGGGTTTTCCAAATTGGGACGGGGAACGTTACGACGGCAGAAGGGGAGCGTTACGACGGTAACAAGGGAACGTTACGACGGTAAACGGGTGCAGTTGCCGTGGGGCCAGGCCTCTTGATCTCCCATTTTCCCTTGGCGTATTCGTTCACTACCCAACCCACGGCGGCAAGTTCGGCCAGTGCCTTCCGGGCAGTCTGACGGCGTTTTTTCATAGCTTCGGCATTGGCTTCATCTGGCCAGACATAGCCGCAAAGCGTGTCCAGTTCCACGCGCCCGGATTTGCCGGGGTCGATCCAGCCGCATAGCCGTTGGTGCATCAGCCGTGCCGGATCAGTCTGTAGCACCCGCACTTCCGCCATGTCGATACGGGCATATGGACGATGCCCCAGGATCGCTTCGGCAATACGCGGATTCAGGGCAACCCATAGCCTGCCGTCCGTCTCGTCAAAAGCATGACTCATCAGGTGGAACGCGGCTTGCCGCCGTCCCTTCGTCACAAGGATGGTGACGTTCGACATGCGCAGCAGGCTGGCTTTGAGCGCCTTGATGTTGTCGCCGCTATCCGTCATGCCCGTTTCTGAGAGCAGTTTGGTCAGGCTCTCACGAACCACCAAGCCGTCTTGCTCAATGGCTTCGAAACGGGGTTCAAGGAATAGCCGTAGCTGTCGCCCCGTCTCACTGGTCGGTTCCGGGGTTAGCAAGATGCCGTTCGGGCCGCCAAGGGCCACGATGCCTTGCAAAAGACGCATATCATCGGCCCCGAGAGGTTCGAATCCGACGAAACGCATGGATTCGTCCTCGCCAAAGGTGTAGGTCACGTCCAGCTTGCAGCGTTTGCGATCGCCACGCTTGAGGCTGCGGAACAGGCCAGGTGCCAAACAGTGCGCGGGATCATGTCGGACGTGGGTCAGGTCATGCTTAGGCTTCTTCACGCTGTCTCCTTTTCACCTTGCACTGCCGCTCCAGTACAGCAGGCTTCAACACGCCGCCGTCGTGCCGTCTAAACCAGAGTTCTTGAAAAGGTGCGCCATAGTTGGCCTTGCTGACGCCAAAGCGGACAAAATACCCACGCTGACAATCATCGACCCCCAGTATCTCGGCCTCGCCTTGCGTCATGCCGGATAGGTACGATTGCCAACGGATGTTATCAACCAGTACGGACGATCCACGACTGGCCTGCTGTTGATCGCCCGACCCCATCATGGCTGCGCTTTTACTCGCGTGGTGCAGAAACACAATGGAGCAGCCTGTATCAGCGGCTATGGCCTCCATGTGCCCAACAACCTGCGCCATCGGCCCGCTAGCGTTCTCCTCCTCAATGTGGAAGCGCCGCAAAGTGTCCAAGATCATCAAGCGACGACCTTCAGCGGCTCGTTTGAGAGCATCGAACCAGCTAGCAGCCATGATGTTTGGGCATTTACCGATCAAGGGTTCAATGAGCAAACCATCAGCCACGGCTTGCCGTTCCGCTGCGCTGAGGTGTGCCCCAAGGGCGTGCAGACGATGGTGAATAGCGGCCGGTGGATCTTCAGCAGGCAGATAGACCACTTGCCCGGTGGGAAACTCGCCTATTTCAAGTAAATCAGGCCCGCCTGCAATCTGTGCAGCCAATTGAAGGGCCAACATGGATTTACCAGCCCCACCAGGCGACACAAGAGCACCAACAGTGCCAGCAACCATATTAGGCAGAACATAATCAATGGGTGGCGGCAATTCCGTGAAAGCCGCCATAAGATCAAGAGCCATATAACTAGCCCTCTATAGGGCCAGGTCGCGCAGCTTGATCACCCGATGATTTACGTGCCTCAATCCACTCTTCGACCTCTGACAAATCCCAGGCGACATTTCTACTGGTTAACGCGATACGGCGTGGAAAATCCCCTCGCTGCTCCAGGTTATAAATTGTTCGTGTCGAAAGCGGGATCATCTCCAGGAGCTTCTTCCTGTTGATGAGGGTCTTTATATTTTGCATGGGTCAATACCTCTCAAATGAATAGTTGCTATTCATCGAGTAGCTGCGCGAAGCAGCTAATCGGTAATTGACCTGCCCGATGCCAATGGCGGCCTTATTTATAAATTCACGGCATCAACTTCAATGCTATCAAAGATAGCAAAAACATCAACCCTTACTGCCTCCCGAAGTCCACTCATCAATCATATCGGCCCAATCCTGCAACATCGCCGCCCGCTGCTCGCGGTACTCAGCCTTGTTGTAGACAGCCCTCACGCCCTTCTGCTCGTGCGCCAGGCACTTCTCGATCCAGTCGGTGTTGTAGCCGGCCTCATGCAACAGCGTGCTGGCTGTGCGCCGCAAATCATGCGGTCCGAACTTGGTAAGTGACTTCCCATCTTTCTGCGCCGCCTTGTAAGTCAGCGTCAGCACCTGGTTAAGTGTGGCAGCGCTCATCGGCGCATCCGAGTCGTACCGTGATGGCAAAACGAAGTCGGAACCACCGGCAAAGGTTTTCATGGCAATGAAAATATCCAGAGCCTGCTGGGACAGAAATACCAGGTGCGGGTTACGGCGTTTCATCCGCTCCTTTGGAATCGTCCACAACGCTTCGCTGAAATTGATCTCGCTCCAGGTCGCATTGGTCAGCTCGCTCTTGCGCACCATCGTCAGCAATAACAGCTTGGCCGCCGCACGGTTTGTTGGGCTTGTGCCCACTCGCTCCATGTACTGGTACATCAGCCCAATTTCTTCTGGCGTCAACGCTCGGTCACGTGGCTCGAATCGAGCGATGCTTGTTGGGCGCACCAGTTCTGCCGGGTTTTCGACCTTCTGCCCACGCTCGATGGCCCAGCGAAATACCTGCAACACGATTTCACGCACATGAACGGCGGTGGCCGGTGCGCCTCGCTCAACAATGGCATCAGCCAGCGCCCGCAAGTCTTCGTGGGTGATCTCCACCAGCTTCTGATTGCTGAATTTCGGCTTCAGCTCACGCTCATAAACCGAGCGGCGCATATCGCGGGTGGAGTCGGCCATCTGGTAGCCACGCAGCCACTTCTCCGCCCAGGCACCGAACGTCTCTGCATCTTTCACCCGCGCCTTGTCTCGGGCTTTCTCCTTGGCCGGCGACTTGCCCGCCGCAACCATCTTCTTGGCGTCACCCAACAGCTCGCGGGCTTCGGCCAGGGTGATGCCACCGACACCATAACGCCCAAAGGTGATGGTCTCCTGCCGACCGTTGATTGAGTAGTTGTAACGGAACGAGATGGAGCCGGCTGGAGTCACTGCCACATAGAGACCTTCCCGGTCATTCACTTTGTAGAGTTTGTCCCTGGGCTTGAGATTGCGCAGCTTGGTATCGGTCAGCATGTACCTTGTCCTTCTTCGTCTCCGATACCATGCTGAAAAAATCTCGAATTTATCGTATTTTTTCTCACGAAACAGTAACTTATAGAATATTAATACCATGAACACACAAAAGAACGCAGCATGGTATCGGCATCAATCATGGCATCGCCAAACCATAATACCAGCTTTAATGCCATGCTCAAACGGTGCTTGGCGCTTCCTCCCGTTGCCAGATCGTGCCAAACACAAACAAAAAAAAGCCCGCAATTACGCGGGCTTAGCGGCATTTCATGCCATCAGGTGCCTGGCTGTGCCAGACGCGGAATCATTCCCACTCAATCGTCGCCGGCGGTTTGCTGGAGACGTCGTAGACCACGCGGTTGATGCCGCGGACTTCGTTGATGATGCGGGACGAGACGCGGGCCAGCAGGGGGTGCGGCAGGGGCGCCCAGTCGGCGGTCATGAAGTCGAAGGTCTGGACGGCGCGCAGCGCGACGACGTATTCGTAGGTGCGGCCGTCGCCCATGACGCCGACGGACTTGACGGGCAGAAAGACCACGAAGGCTTGCGAGGTCAGTTCGTACCAGGTCAGGTCGCTGGCGGGGTCCTTGGTGTTGCGCAGCTCTTCGATGAAGATAGCATCCGCCTGGCGCAGGAGGTCGGCGTATTCCTGTTTGACTTCGCCCAGGATGCGCACGCCCAGGCCCGGGCCGGGGAACGGGTGGCGGTAGACCATCTGCGGCGGCAGGCCGAGGGCGACGCCGAGTTCGCGGACTTCGTCCTTGAAGAGTTCGCGCAGCGGTTCGAGCAGTTGCAGGTTGAGCGTGTCGGGCAGGCCGCCGACGTTGTGGTGCGATTTGATCGCCACGGCCTTGCCGGTCTTGGCGCTGGCCGATTCGATGACGTCGGGATAGATGGTGCCCTGGGCAAGCCATTTGGCGCCCTGCAGCTTGCCGGCCTCGAGCTGGAAGACTTCAACGAATTCGCGGCCGATGATCTTGCGCTTGGCTTCCGGGTCGGAGACGCCGGCCAGCTTGCCCATGAATTGGCCGCTGGCATCGACGTGAATGATCTTCACGCCCATGTTTTCGGCGAAGGTTTGCATGACCTGCTGGCCTTCGTTCAGGCGCAGCAGGCCGTGGTCGACGAAGACGCAGGTGAGCTGGTCGCCGATGGCGCGGTGGATCAGTGCCGCGGCCACGGACGAATCGACACCGCCGGACAGGCCGAGAATGACGTCGTCGCTGCCGACCTGCTCGCGGATGCGTTCAACGGCTTCGGCGATGTAGTCAGGCATGTTCCAGTCGCCGGTGCCGCCGCAGATCTCGCGCACGAAGCGCGAGATGAGCGCCTTGCCCTGCACGGTGTGGGTGACTTCGGGGTGGAACTGCACTGCATAGAAGCGGCGCGTTTCGTCGGCCATGCCGGCGATCGGGCAGGACGGGGTCGAGGCCATGACCGTGAAGCCCGGCGGCACTTCGGTGACTTTGTCGCCGTGGCTCATCCAGACCTTGAGCATGTCCTGGCCGGCGTCGTTCTTGAAGTCGGACAGGCCGGCGAGCAGCTGGGTCTCGCCCTGGGCGGCGACTTCGGCGTAGCCGAACTCGCGCTGGTCGCTGAAGCTGACCTTGCCGCCCAACTGCAGCGCCATGGCCTGCATGCCGTAGCAGATGCCCAGCACGGGCACGCCTGCGTCAAAGACGGCGGCGGGCACGCGCATGGAGTCGGCATCGTAGGCCGAGGCATGGCTGCCCGACAGGATGATGCCCATCAGGCCCTGGCCGGCCTGCTCGCGCACGAAGTCGTCGCTGACGTCGCCGGGATGGATTTCGGAATAGACGCCAGCCTCGCGGACGCGACGGGCGATGAGCTGGGTGACTTGCGAACCGTAGTCAAGAATGAGGATGCGCTGATGCATGGTGATTCTGCCGGTTGGAAATAAAAGCGCACCGGCCAGAACGGTTGGGCTCTGCCGGTGCGCGGTGCATTACGAATGTTGACGTGATCTAAGCTGATCAGTCGGCGCGGTAATTCGGCGCCTCCTTGGTGATCTGCACGTCGTGGACATGCGACTCGCGCACGCCCGCAGCGGTGATCTCGACGAACTGCGGCTTGGTGCGCATTTCCTCGATGGTGGCGCAACCGCAATAGCCCATGGAGGCACGGATGCCGCCGACCAGCTGATAGATGATGGCCAGCACGCTGCCCTTGTAGGGTACGCGGCCTTCGATGCCTTCGGGCACGAGCTTGTCGGCGTTGTTGGACGGATCCTGGAAGTAGCGATCCGCCGAACCGTCGGCCATGGCGCCGAGACTGCCCATGCCGCGATACGATTTGTACGAACGGCCCTGGAACAGCACAACCTCACCCGGCGACTCTTCGGTGCCGGCGAACATGCCGCCCATCATGCAGGCCGAAGCGCCCGCGGCGATGGCCTTGGCCACGTCGCCCGAGTAGCGGATGCCGCCGTCGGCGATGAGGGTCACGCCAGTGCCTTCAAGGGCCTTGGCGACGTCGGAGATGGCGGAGATCTGCGGCACGCCCACACCGGCCACGATACGGGTGGTGCAGATGGAGCCGGGGCCGATGCCCACTTTGACACCGTCGGCGCCGGCTTCGACCAACGCGCGGGCGGCTTCGGCGGTGGCGATGTTGCCCCCGATGACTTCCACCTTGGGGTAGTGCTGCTTGACCCAGCGCACGCGCTCGATCACGCCAGCAGAGTGGCCGTGCGCGGTGTCGACGATGATGACGTCAACGCCGGCGGCCACCAGCTTTTCGACGCGCTCTTCGGTGCCGGCGCCCACGCCGACGGCCGCGCCCACGCGCAACTGGCCCTGAGCGTCCTTGCAGGCGTTGGGGTGCTCGGTGTTCTTGACGATGTCCTTGACGGTGGCCAGGCCACGCAGCTCAAAGGCGTCGTTGACGATCAGCACGCGCTCCAGGCGGTGCTTGTGCATCAGGGCCTGGGCTTCGTCGAGCGTGGCGCCTTCGTGCATGGTCACCAGGCGCTCGCGCGGCGTCATGATTTCGCTCAGCGGCTGGTCCAGGCGGTCTTCGAAGCGCAGGTCACGGTTGGTGACGATGCCGACCAGCTGACGGCCCTGCACCACGGGCAGGCCCGAGATGCCGTGCTGGCGCTGCAGCGCGATCGCGTCACGCACCTTCATGTCGGCGGTGACGGTGATGGGATCGATGACGATGCCGAACTCGTGGCGCTTGACGCGTGCGACTTCACGGGCCTGTTCGTCGGCGCTCAGGTTTTTGTGAATGATGCCGATGCCGCCTTCCAGGGCCATGGCGATCGCCAGGCGCGACTCCGTCACGGTGTCCATGGCGGCGGAAACCAGCGGAATATTCAGGGTGATGTTGCGGGTCAGGCGGGTGGCAAGCGATGTGTCGCGCGGCAACACATTAGAGAAAGCTGGCACCAACAACACGTCGTCGAAGGTGAGGGCTTTTTGAACGAGACGCATGAGGAAACTCCGGGCGCAAAGCAAGATTATACGCCGATCAGCCTGGCTGACTAGGGATAGCCCCTATAACCCCTGCCCCGACATGTCCGCGCCTAAGGGCTGACAATCAGACTTCCAGAAAGCTGTCGCCTGTTCGCCACATTTTTACCCGGGTAATTTGACAGCAAGCTGGCAATTACGGCATATTTCAATTTTACCCGGATTTAATTATGAGCACCCAATTCACCGCCTTTCTCGACAAACAGCGCATCGCGCATGGCTCGCCTGCCGAGGTCGCGCTGGCCCTGCATGGCCGCCCGGCCGGTCAGGTGCTCGTGTTCGACGATGCCACCGGCCGCCAGACCGAACTGGACCCGCAGCACAGCCCGGCAAGCGAGTCACCGGCCGCTAACATAGCGCCGTCGGCCGACACCGCGCGTAGCCGCGGACGCCCCAGGCTCGGCGTGGTGGCACGCGAGGTCACGCTGTTGCCACGCCATTGGGAGTGGCTGGCCAGCCAGCCCGGCGGCGCGTCGGTCACCTTGCGCAAGCTGGTCGAGCATGCCAGCAAGCATCCCGATATCATGGCCCGCCAGCGTCAGGACGCCGCCTACTATTTTCTGTCGGCCATCGCGGGCGATCTGCCGCAGTACGAGGCAGCGCTGCGGGCGCTCTACGCCAACGACCGCGATACGCTGACAGCCTGTATGTCAGGCTGGCCGGCCGATATCGTGGCCTATGCGTTGGCCCGCCTGGAGGGGCGCTGAAACGCCCCTGCCGGCCTGCTTCTGGCGTGATACCGGGCGAGAAGCGGCGGTTTTCTCGTTAAACTGCCGCTTTGGCCCGGCCTTCTGCGCCCGCCCCCGCCTGTTCCACGATGTCCAAAACCTACGAAATCCGCCCCGACCAGTCGGTCGAACTGCTTAAAGCCCTGCATATCCTGACCCGCGACGGCAAGATGAATCAGGACAGTCGGCGCAAACTCAAGCAGGTGTATCACCTGTTCCAGTTCATCGAACCACTGCTGGCCGAGGTCAAGGCCCGGCGCGGCCGCGTGACGCTGGCTGACCACGGGGCCGGCAAGTCGTACCTGGGTTTCATTCTCTACGATCTGTTCTTCAAGCAGCAGGCCGACGACTCGCATATCTACGGCATCGAAACGCGCGATGCGCTGGTGCAAAGCTCGCGCGAACTGGCGCAGCGTGCCGGCTTCGGTGGCATGAGTTTTCTGAATCTGTCGGTGGCCGAGTCGATCGTTTCACCGTTGCTGCCGGAAACCATCGATGTGGTGACCGCGCTGCACGCCTGCGATACTGCGACCGATGACGCCATCCGTTTTGCGCTGACCAAGCGCGCCAGCCATATCGTGCTGGTGCCTTGCTGCCAGGCCGAGGTGGCCGCCGCCCTGCGTCAGCACAAAGCGGCATCGCTGGGCGACCCGATGGCCGAGCTATGGCGCCATCCGCTGCACACGCGCGAGTTCGGCAGCCAACTCACCAACGTGTTGCGCTGCCTGCAACTGGAAGCGCATGGCTATCAGGTCAGCGTGACCGAACTGGTCGGCTGGGAACACTCGATGAAAAACGAACTCATCATCGCCCAGCACAAGCCGGACCGTCCCCGCCGCAAGGCGGCCGAACGGCTGCAGGAGATCCTGGCGCGCGTCGGCCTGCCGCAATTGCGCGAGCGCTTTACCGCGCCCGAAGACCTGCGCGAGCCGGCCGCCCGCTGAGGCGACCGAACCCCTTTCAGTTGCCGCGCGGCTCGCCGCGCATCAGCCGCGCCCAGCCGTCATGGCCCAGGGCACGCAGCGTCTCGATGTTCTTCTCGTAGATCTCCGAGGCATCGGGAAAGGCCTCGACCGCCCGGTCGATGCTTTCTTCGCGTAGCAGATGCAGGATGGGATACGGCGAACGGTTGGTGTAGTTCTCGATATCGTCGGGCTCGGTCTCGGCGAACTGGAACAAGGGATGGAAGGTCGCCACCTGCAACTCCCCCACCAGCCGCATGCGCTTGAGCAGGCGCTCCGAGATCTCTTCAAAGTCATTGAAGTCGTAGAAGTCCGGCAGCGCCTCGGGCAGGATCAGCAACGTGGTGTCGATCACGTCGGGGTCGGCCTGCGACAGCAGCAGGAGTTCTTCTTCGAGATCCTGCAGCACGCCTTCGGCGTCTTCGGCATCGCTCACGGCGTAACGCACCTGGTCCTTGACCTGGACCGCCTTCGCGAAAGGACAGAGATTCAGGCCAATGACCGCGCGCTCAACCCAGGCGCGCACCTCGTCGGCGACCTCGCCAGCGGCGGGAGTATTCAAAATCATGGGATATCCGTGGTGATGGGCCGGCTGGCTGCCGGCCCGTGGCGGGGGCACTGCCCCCATTGCGCCTGTCAGGCCTGCGGCATGGCGGCCATGGTCTGGGCCACGGCTGCCGTCAATTTCTTGCCATAGGGCACGTGCAGGAACTCATTGGGACCGTGGGCATTGGACTTGGGGCCCAGCACGCCGCAGACCATGAACTGCGCCTTGGGAAAGCCCTTCTGCAGCATGCTCATGAGTGGGATGGTACCGCCCTGGCCGATGTAGCCGCAGGGCGAGCCGTAGTAGGCCTGCGAGGCCTCATCCAGCGCCTTGGACAGCCAGGCGGAGGTGCTCGGTGCGTTCCAGCCCGTGGCCGCGCCTTCGTTGGCATGGAAGATGACCTTGGCGTTGTAGGGCGAGTCGGCTTCCAGCAGGGCTTTGATTTCCTGCGAGGCAGCGACCGCATCGACCAGCGGCGGCAGGCGCAACGACAGCTTGAAGGCAGTGCGCGGACGCAGCACGTTGCCCGCGCTGCTGAGCGGCGGCAGGCCCTCCGCACCGGTAACCGACAGGGTCGGGCGCCAGGTGCGGTTGAGCAGCGCCTGCTCGGGTTCGGTGGTCATGGGCAGCACGAATCCCCCCTCGGCCCCGCAGCTCCAGGGAAAACGCCGCCACACTTCATCACCCAGGATCTGGGCCGTCGCCTTGACCTGCTCGATGCGGTCAGCGGGGATTTCGCAATGCAGGCTTTGCGGCAGCAGGCGGCCGGTGCCGCTGTCTTCGAGACGATCGAGCAGATGGCGCAGGATGCGAAAGCTCGACGGCACCACGCCGCTGGAGTCTCCCGAGTGCACGCCTTCGTCCAGGACCTGGACTTCCAGGGTGCCGGCCACCATGCCACGCAGCGAGGTGGTCATCCAGAGCTGGTCATAGTTGCCCGCGCCCGAGTCCAGGCATACCACCAGGGACACGTTGCCCAGGCGCTCGCGCAGGGCATCGATGTACGGCAGCAGGTCATAGCTGCCGGATTCTTCACAGGTTTCGACGATGCCCACGCAGCGCGGGCGCGGCACGCCCTGCTTGTCCAGCGCCATGATGGCAGTCAGCGAGGCATAGATGGCATAGCCATCGTCGGCGCCACCGCGACCGTAGAGCTTGCCGTCTTCGTACTTGGGCGTCCACGGGCCGAGGTCGGAACGCCAGCCCGAGAACTCAGGCTGCTTGTCCAGGTGGCCATAGAGCAGCACGGTATCGCCGTTGTCCTGGCGCGTGGCCGGCACGTCGAAGAAGATCACGGGCGTGCGGCCCGGCAGGCGCACCACTTCGAGTGTCAGGCCACGCACTTTCTGGGCCTCGACCCATTGCGCGGCATCGCGCACCACACGCTCGATGAAAGCGTTCTTTTCCCAGTCGGCATCGAAGGCCGGGCTTTTGGCCGGGATGGCGATGTAGTCGGTCAGCGCGGGAATGATTTCGCGGTCCCACTTGTCATCCACGAAAGCCTGCAGGGCTAGCGGATCAAGCGTGGGTGGCAGGGCGTCGTCGGGTACACGGGCGTTCATGGCGGTTCTCCGGTTGGGAGCGGGTAAGGCAAAACGATATTCTATGCCTCAAATGCCGCCCCTTCGACCCGCTGGCGCGCGGACCCGGCGTTGCGGTGCCCGCACTACCGGAGCCGGACAGGACTAGACCGCCGATACCCGCCCTGCGCAGGCACCAGCCGCGGGCGCACCGGCCGGGGTCTCGACGATCGAGGTCAAGGACGGCTCGGCCGCACGCAAGGCCTGCAGATCCGGCAAGGGACGTTTGAGCTCCTCCATGCCGGCGAAGGCCTGCTCCATGGCATGCGCAGCCGCCAGCACCTGCCGGTCACCCCGGAAGCGCCCCACGATCTGCAGGCCGAAAGGCATGCCATGGGCATCGCGCCCACAAGGCAGCGTCAGGGCCGGATGGGTGGTGAGCGTGATCACGTAGGTCAGCGCCAGCCAGCGGTAGTAGTTCTCCTGGCGCTTGCCATCGATCGAGGCGGCATAGAGTTGCGTCCAGGGGAACGGCGATACCGGCGTGGTGGGCGACAGGATCAGGTCGTAGTCGTCATAAACCTGCTGGAAACGCCGTATCAGGCGGGTCTGCTCTGCCTGCGCCCAGGCGCAATCCTGCAGGCTCATGGCCGCACCCATTTCATAGTTGGCGCGGGTATTGGGCCCCAGGCTGGCGGGGTCGTTCTCGTAGGCGTCGCGCATGCCTGCCACGAAGGACTCGGCGCGCAACACGTCAAAACAACGATGGGCCTGGCCAAAGTCGATCTCGACCGGGTCGCAGGCGGCAAACAGGTGCTTCATGGCCGTGATCTTGGCGCGGAAGGCCCGGCGGATTTCCGGGTCGACGTCGCACACGCCGAAGTCTTCGCTGTAGGCCACGCGCAGGCTGCCCAGGTCGATGCGGTCCGGCGTCAGGAAGGCCAGCGGATCCAGCGGGTAGCTGAGCGGGTCGCCCGCATCCGGGCCGGCGCTGGCGGCCAGCTGCAGGCAGGCATCGGCGACCGTGCGGCCCATCGGTCCCACCACCGAAATCGGTGTCCAGCCCAGCAACTTGCGCACGCTGGGCACCACGCCCGGCGAGGGCCGGAACCCCACCACCCCGCACTTGGCTGCCGGGATGCGCAACGACCCCCCGGTATCCGAGCCGGTGCACACGGGCAGCAGATCGGCGGCCAGCGCGGCCGCCGAGCCGCCGGACGACCCTCCGGCATTGAGATTCGGGTTGAAAGGGTTGCCGGTCGCACCCCACACGGTATTGCGCGAGTTCGCGCCCGCGCCCATCTCCGGCACGTTGGTCTTGGCCGTCACGATGGCGCCGGCACGGCGCAGGCGTGCCACCAGCGCGACATCCTCGGCCGGCACATAGTCACGATAAATCTGCGAACCATACGTCGTTAGCAGGCCGGCGGTCGGCTCCAGGTCTTTCACGCCCAGGGGCAAGCCATGCAGCAGCCCCAGCGGCTCGCCCGCCATCACGGCCTGCTCGGCTGCGCGCGCCTGCTGGCGCGCTTGCTCAAAGGCGGTGGCGGTAACGGCGTTGATGTACGGGTTGACGGCCTCGATGCGGGCAATGCAGGCTTGCAGCAGCTCAACCGGCGACAGTTGGCGCGCGCCGATCATGCGGCGCAGGCTCACCGCGCTCAGGGATACCAGGGAATCATCCAGAACCATATCGTCCTTCCTTAGTCGACTTTGATATTGGCGCGCTGAGCCAGGTCTCGCATCAGCGGCAGCTCCCGCGCGATCAGGGCCTCGCCCTCGGCGCTGCTGGAGAAGACCGCTTCGAAACCGCTGTTTTCCAGGCTCTGGCGAACATCGGGGGACTCGATTGTGGCGCGCAGCGCGCCTTCCAGTTTTTGCTTGACCTCGGGCGGCAGGCCGCGCGGGGCGGCGATCATCAGCCAGGTGTCCATGTTTACCGCCGGATAGCCCTGCTCGGCGAAGGTCGGCACCTCGGGCAGGAAGGCCGAGCGGGCCGGCGCCGACACGGCGATCACCCGCAGTTTGCCCTGTTTGCTATGTGGTACGGCCGCGGCCACGGTATCGATCGAGAACGGAATCTGCCCGCCGATCAGATCGGTCATGGCCGGCGCGCTGCCCTTGTAGGGCACGTGGGTCATCTGGATTGCGGCATCGGCCAGGAAACCGGCGCCCACGAAATGGGCGGTGGTACCGGTGCCGAAGCTGCCGTAGGCCGGCACGTCCTGTCCGCGCGCTTTCACGTAGGCCACCAGTTCCTCGACGTTGTGCACGGGCACCCGGGCATTGACCAGGAGGGCCAGGCCGGTGCGCCCGATGATGCCGATCGGCTCGAAGCTTTGCACGGGATCGTAGGGCAGCGCCTTCTGGATCGCCGGATTGACGGTGAAGGTGGTGCCTGAACTCGCGAACAACGTGTAGCCGTCTGCGGCGGCCTTGGCCACATAAGCCGCGCCGATGGCAGTCCCCGCACCGGCGCGGTTTTCGACCACGACGGTCTGGCCCAGTTCCTGCCCGAGCTTCTGGGCCACCACGCGGCCGATGACATCGGTCGCGCCGCCGGGCGAAAACGGGATGACCAAGGTAATGGGCCGGGCCGGGTAATCGTTCTGGGCAGCCGTGGCGGCAGCGCCCAGGCAGGCCAGGGTGACACCAACGGAAAGCAAGGCAGTCTTCATGGACGAACTCGATACGCTAGGTGGAGGGGATGCGCCTGTACCGGCGCTCGGGCAACGGCGACATCCTAGGCGGAGGCTCAACGTTGCAGCAATATGACTTGCTAGAATCGTGCTTTGCGGAAAACGCAAACCTTGGACGTCAACGCGAATGGATACCCGGGTACTGCAGGAAATGGCGGTGCGCTATTTCCTGGAAGTGGCACGCTGCGGCTCGGTCAGCCTGGCAGCCGAGCGGCTGGACGTTGCGCCGTCGGCCGTCAGCCGGCAGATCGCCCGGCTGGAGCGCGAACTGGGCACCCTGCTGTTCGAGCGGCGGGCCCGGGGCATGGCGCTCAATGCCGCCGGTGAGTTGCTGGCCGCCCACGCCAAACGCGCCCAGCAGGAGGTCGAACGGGTCGCCAGCGAGATGATGAGCCTGCGCGGCCTGCGCGAGGGCCTGCTGCGCATTGTCTGCACCGAAGGTTTTCTGCACGACCTGGTGCCGGTGGCCGTGGCGCGGTTCCGCCGCGTGCATCCCGGCGTACGTTTTACGGTGGAGGTCTGCTCACAGCGGGAGGTGCCGCTGCGGGTGATCGATGGCACAGCCGATATCGGCATCACGCTCAGCCTGACCTCGCACCGGGAAGTCCGGGTCGAGTGGCGCACGCCGGCGCCCGTGCGCGCAGTGATGGCTCTTGACCATCCGTTGGCGCAACGCGCCACGGTATCGCTGGCCGAGCTGGCGCCCTACCCCCTGGCCCTGCCCGGCCCCGACTCGACCTTGCGCCAGCTGATCGACATCAGCAGCAGCCGCCAGCAATTGCAACTGGCCCCGGTGTTCTCGGGGGACAGCGTCGATGCCCTGGTGGCGTTTGCCGCCGCAGGCGGCGGCATCACCTTCTGCGGGGAACTGGCGGCCCGCAATCGTCTGCGCTGGGGCGAGGTGGTCGCCCTGCCCCTGCGCGACCGCGAAATGAATGAACGGCACTTCGAAGTGCAGACGCTGGCCGGCCGCAGTCTGCCGCAGGCTGCCCGCGCCTTCGTGGCCAGCCTGCGCGATTCGCTGGAAAGCGCCGCCAAGGCAGAGACCATCGCAGCGTCGGCCTGGCCCGAACACTGAAGCTGCCCGGATCTCAGAACTGCGTATCGGCGATCGCCGGCATGACCAACTCCCGGACGAAGGAGGCGCCGGACAGGCGAATCAGTGTATCGACCACGTCCACCACGTCATGCACCGGCACCAGCCCGCCCTCGCCTCGGGCCGCGGCCTGTTGGCGCGGAACCGCCAGCCCGTCATCGGTATTCAGATATCCCAGTTGCAGCACGCTGACCGCCAGACCCGCCTCGCGGTAGCCCTCGCGCAGGGCCTCGGCCATGCCATTGAGGGCGAACTTGCTGGCGCCAAAGGCGACTTCGGGGCGGCCCGCCCCGCGCAGGCCCGAGGTCGAGCCGGTCAGTACCAGTTGCGGACGCTCGGCACGCAGCACCCGGGGCAGCAGGCGTTTGAGCAGCAGCAGCGCGGCGCGGATGTTGACATCCACCAGCGAGGTCAGCGCGGCATCCGGCTCGGCCAGAAAGTCATAGGCGTCGCTGAAGGCATGTTCTTCCCAGAGGCCCAGGTTGTAGATCAGCGTATCGATGACCGGCGGCGCGGCCTGGGCAATGGCATCGGCCGCCGTGACCGGCTCGGACAGGTCGGCGCGGATCCAGTGCTGCGCCACGCCCTCGGGCATGGCCAAGGCCGCAGGCGGGTGACGCGCCACGCCGGTCAGGCAGTCGCCCGGCCGGCCCAACCCTTCGAACAGGGCGCGGCCCAGCCCTTTGCTGGCCCCGATGATCATGATGTGCATGGTGTTTCCTTGGACGGCGCCAGCGGATCGCCGCGCCGGTGCTGCGAAACCGCCACGATAACGTGTCAGGGCCGCCCTCCTGTCAGAAACCCGGCTCCTCGTGGGCGTACAGCACCAGGTCGTACAAGGAGGGATGGTGGGCGCGCAATGACAGCCGCCGGCGTCCCAGGCTATGCAGGAAACTGGCCATTTCGAGCAGATCGCCGGGATAGTGGTACGCCGCGATGCTCAGGCGGCATTGCGGGCGCGCCAGATGTCCGCGTGCGCCACGCATCAGGGCCATCTCGCCACCCTCGACATCCGCCTTGATGAAGGTGACAGGACGGGCGATCAGTTCGTCCAGCGTGACACATGGCAGCGTATCGATGCTGTCGGCATGCGCCTCGCGCCAGGCCGCATCATGTTGGGGGCCGACGATATGCGACGCTGTCGGATTGTCCACTACGGTGCGGAAAAGCACCTGCCCGCCAGGATCATCCGAGACGATCACCTGCTGGGCTCGCAGGGGCAGCAACCATCGCAGCCCCTGCAGGCTGCGGAACTCCTGGCGATTGGGCTCCAGCGCCCAGAGCTGTGAACCTTCCAGGTCGTCGAGCAGGCCCGCCATGCGCAGCACCTGCTCACCCTGGCTGGCCCCGGCATCGACATAGACCTCCCGGGGACGCGGCACGAAGGAGTCCTGTGGCGAGGCACCGTTGAAATACTGGAACTCCATCGGGGTCATGGTGCGCAGGATGGGCCCGCGATCCAGCGTCAGGCAGGCCTGCATGCGCGCGAACAGGGTACGGGCCGAGCGCGCATCCATCGTGGCGGCCAGCGCTTCGTAGCGCGCGGCATGGTCAAGATAGTGATTGCGCTCCTGCGACAGAGGCACATAGGTGTGCACGGCATCACGCGAGGCGGCATGCGCCAGAAAGTCGAAGATGCCATCGTGCGCGCCGCGCCACAGGGCCCACTCGGTGATGGTGCCGCAGAAATCCAGCAGGCCCACGCGCGCCTTGCTGCGCCGTTGCCGGGTGAACTCCTGAAACGAAATGGAGGCCTCCCGAGCCGGCATGATGGGATTCGCGGCCGCGCCTGCGCCACCTGGCGGTTCTCCGACCACGCAATAGCCGCGAAAGCGCGGATCGGCTAGATAGGTTTTATGCGCAAAGTAATCATGCAAATGCAGCGTCCAGTGGCTGCCCGCGCGTGGCCAGAGGACATAGATGTCGTCCAGTTCGGCGAGCTGCGCCAGGCGTTCATCGCCCGTTTGCTTGAGTTGCTGCCAGTCTGGGGCAAGAGGATGCGAGGTCAAGGTGTGATCCTTTTTTCATGGTGCGTAAATTCTAAAAAGGCCCTACGACCTCGCTACTAGGAATTTTCCTTTGCGCAGAGGGGATATTTCCTGGAAGCAGCACCTGCCAGCGAAAGCTGGCCCCCATAAAAAAAACTCCACCTTCATCGAAGGTGGAGTCCGGTGCGATACCGCCGGGCACGTGGCCCGGCCGCGGCTTACTTCAGCCAGGCACGGGCATTGCGGAACATCCGCATCCACGGCGTGAAGGCGCCGCCGCTGTCCTGCTCGCCCCAGCTCTGCGGTGCCCAGGACATCATGACGTTGCGCGTCACGCGTTCCGGGTGCGGCATCATCACGGTGAAGCGGCCATCGGCCGTGGTCACCGCGGTCAGACCCTGCGGGCTGCCGTTGGGGTTGAAGGGGTAGGCTTCGGTCGCATTGCCATGGTTGTCGATGAAGCGCGCGGCAGCCAGCACGCGGGCGGCATCGCCCTGCTGCGAGAAGTCGGCAAAGCCTTCACCGTGGGCGACAGCCACCGGGATACGGGCGCCGTCCATGCCGCCAAAGAAGATCGACGGCGAGGCCTGCACCTCGACCAGCGACAGGCGGGCTTCGTACTTCTCGGACTGGTTACGCGTAAAACGCGGCCAGAACTCGGCACCCGGGATCATGGGCGCCAGCGCGGCCATCATCTGGCAACCGTTGCACACGCCCAGCGCGAACGTGTCCGGGCGGCTGAAGTAGGCCGCGAACTGATCCGCCAGCTTGCTGTTGAAGCGGATGCTGCGTGCCCAGCCTTCGCCGGCGCCCAGCACGTCGCCGTAGCTGAAGCCGCCCACCGCCACCAGGCCCTGCATACCGGCCAGATCACTGCGGCCGGCCAGCAGGTCGGTCATGTGTACGTCTACCGCCTCGAAACCGGCGGTATCGAAGGCCCAGGCCATCTCGACCTGGCTGTTGCAACCCTGCTCACGCAGGATCGCCACGCGCGGGCGCTTGCCGGTGGCGATGAAGGGCGCCGCCACGTCTTCCTGGGGATTGAACGCCACGCGCGGCGACAAGCCGGGATCGGTGGTGTCATTCCATACATCCAGCTCGGCCTGGGCGCAGGCCGGGTTGTCGCGACGGGCCATGATGCGGTAGCTGACGTCGCTCCAGGCACGGCCGAGGTCGGCTCGCGGCTGGCCCCAGATCTTGCGGCCATCACGGTAGAACTCGATCTCGTCGGCACCGTTCAGGCCGCCGATCACGTGCGAGTGGGCCGACAGGCCGGCCCCGCGCAGCACCTGCATCACGGCATCGCGCTGGGCCGCAGGCACCTGGATGACCGCACCGGCTTCTTCGGAGAAAAGCGCCTTCAGGGTCAGCTCATCGCGCTGCACGGCGACCTGCTCGGGGCGGATCTTGTAATCGCCCCAATCGGCCGACTGCGGGTCGAAGGTCAGCATGTCGACGTTGAGCGACACGCCGGTACGACCGGCAAAGGCCATTTCGGCCACCGTGGCGAACAGACCGCCGTCGGAACGGTCGTGATAGGCCAGGATGACGCCTGCTTCAGCCAGCGTGCGGATGGTCACGAAGAAGGTGCGCAGATCCTGGGCCTGGTCGATGTCAGGCACGCTTTCGCCCACCTGGTTGTAGACCTGGGTCAGGATGGAGCCGCCCATGCGATGACGGCCACGGCCCAGGTCGATCAGGATCAGGACGCTGTCGCCCGCGTCGGTGCGCAGTTGCGGCGTCAGGCT
>JAEWJD010000056.1 GCA_023386765.1 Pseudomonadota bacterium
ATGGCCAAGAACACCTACGGCACCGGATGCTTCATGCTGATGAACGTCGGCAACGCTCCGGTGACCTCCCGCAACCAGCTGCTGGCCACCATGGGTTGGACCCTGCCCGACGCCGGTGCCACCTATATGCTGGAAGGCGGCGTATTCATGGCCGGCGCGGCCGTGCAGTGGCTGCGCGATGGCCTGGGCATCATCCAGCGCTCGGCCGACGTGGAAGCGCTCGCAGCCAGCGTGGCCGATACCGACGATGTCTTTCTGGTGCCTGCCTTTGCCGGACTGGGCGCGCCCTACTGGGACCCCTACGCCCGCGGCACCCTGGTTGGCATGACCCGGGGCACCACCCGGGCGCACATTGCCCGGGCCACCCTGGAATCGATTGCCCTGCAAAGCGCGGAACTGCTGACCTGCATGAATGCCGACAGCGGCATCGCGCTGTCGCAATTGCGCGTCGATGGCGGCGCCGCACGCAACGACCTGCTGATGCAGATGCAGGCCGATCTGCTAGGCGTGCCGGTAGTCCGCCCACGCGTGGCCGAATCAACGGCGCGCGGCGCCGCCGGCCTGGCCGGGCTGGCCGTCGGTTTCTGGAGCGGGCTGGATGAATTTGCCAGCCAATGGGAAGTTGAACAGGTGTTCGAACCGCAATGGACCGAGCCTCAGCGCCAGGCACGCCTGGCACGCTGGCAGCAGGCGGTAGCCCTGTCGCGCGGCTGGAACCGCCCGCAACAACCCTGAAGCCGGCCAGCCTCAGAAGAAGGGCTTGACCACCGCCAGCATGATGACCATCACGGCCAACAGGAAGACCAACGCCCCCGACAGGCCCATCCAGCCTGGTGGCTGATAGTCCGGGTCACGGGCCAGGCGGCCCAGTACCCGGGTCTGCCACAGCTGCAGCACCGTCAGCACGGCCACCAAGGCCATCTTGATGTCGAGCCAGGGCTGGCCTAGCCAGCCCACCATCTTGGCCATCACCAGGCCGAACACCCAGGTCAGCGCCATCGCGGGCAACACCAGGCGATGATTCCACTTGCGCAGGCCCGCCAGCGAACCGGGCTGGCGGTTGGCGCTGGCGAAACCATTGGCCGAAGCAAGCAGCAACAGGCCAACCACCCAGATCGTGATCGCCAGGATGTGCAGCAGCCTGACGCTGGAATACAGCAACATCGGGCGGGTCCCTGTCAGGTCAGTTCAGGCTGGCGCCCGAAGCCTTGACGATTTCCTGGTACTTGTCTTTCTCGGTTTTGACGAAGTCGCGGAATGCCTGGGAGGACATGGGGGCCTGCTCCGAGCCCATGATGAGCAGACGCTCGCGCACCTCGGGTCGCTGCATCGCCTGCGCATAAGCCTGATTGAGCTTCTCGACCACCGGCGCCGGGACGCCACCGGTCGTGAAGACGCCGAACCAGGTACTCAGGTCGAAATCCTTCACGCCAGCTTCCTGCACGGTCGGCACATCGGCCAGCAACGAAGAACGTTGAGCCGTGGTCACTGCCAGCGCCTTGACCTTGCCGTCCTTGATGAGCGGCGCGGCGGCGGCCAGGTTGTCGAACATGAAGTCGGACTGGCCTGCCAGCAGGGCAAGCTGCGCCGGCGCTGCACCCTGGTAAGGCACGTGCACGGCATCGATACCGGCGCGGACTTTGAGCAGTTCGCCCGACAGATGGCCGGCGCTGCCATTGCCACCCGAGCCGTAATTCAGGCTGCCGGGGTGCTTCTTGGCATAGTCGAGCAGATCAGCCAGGCTGTTGATGCCATGCCGCTGCGCGAAATCAACGTTCATGACCAGCACATTGGGCACCGACGCCACAATGGTGACCGGCTCGAAATCCTGAATCGGATCAAAGGGCAGGTTGGCGAACAAGAAGGGGTTGATGGCATGCGTGGCCACCGCGCCCATCACCAGGGTGTAGCCATCCGGCGTAGCCTTGGCGACAAAATCGGCACCGATGTTGCCGCCCGCCCCCGCCTTGTTCTCGACCACCACCGGCTGGCCCAGAGAGTCGCGCACCTTCTCGGCCAGCAGCCGGGCCATGGTGTCCAGCGGACCGCCGGGCGGATAGGGCACGATGAAACGCAGCGGTTTGGAGGGGTAGTCGGTCTGGGCGGCTACGGGCGCCATCAGCGCACAGCTGGCAGCCAGGGCCACGGCGCCGCCAAGCAGCGCACGGCGCGTGGCAGACACGAAAGAGCGGGGCATCAGAGTCTCCGGGCAGGGAAAAGGGCAACCGCCAGGGGTGGCGGTGCCCGTAGCATAACGCAGCGCTCGCCCGAGCCTAGTGCAGGATCTGGCTCAGGAAGAGCTGGGTGCGTTCGTTCTGAGGATTGTCAAAGAAGGCATCGGGCGTGTTCTGTTCGATGATTTCGCCACGATCCATGAAGATCACGCGGTTGGCCACCTTGCGCGCGAACCCCATTTCGTGGGTGACGCAAAGCATGGTCATGCCGCTCTCCTGGGCCAGACTGACCATCACGTCGAGCACTTCCTTGACCATTTCCGGATCGAGCGCCGAAGTCGGCTCGTCGAACAGCATGATCTTGGGGCTCATGCACAAGGACCGGGCGATGGCCACGCGCTGCTGCTGCCCGCCGGAGAGCTGGCCGGGGAACTTGTGCGCCTGATCAGGAATACGCACCCGTTCGAGGTACTTCATGGCGGTGGCTTCGGCTTCGGCGCGCGGTTTCTTCAGTACCCATACCGGGCCCAGCGTAAGGTTTTCCAGCACCGTCAGGTGGGGAAACAGGTTGAAGTGCTGAAAGACCATCCCGACATCCTTGCGGATGGTCTCGATATGCTTCAGGTCGTTGGTCAGCTCGGTGCCATCGACGATGATCCTGCCCTTCTGGTGCTCTTCGAGCCGGTTGATGCAACGGATCATGGTCGACTTGCCGGACCCCGACGGGCCGCAGATCACGATGCGCTCGCCTGGCGCCACGTCCAGGTTGATGTTGCGCAAGACGTGGAACTGGCCGTACCACTTGTTGACGTCCTGCAGGCGGATGATGGCATCTGACATGCCTAGACTCCCGAAAAATTCACCGGCCGCCAGGCGGCCGGCACATGCTTAGCGTTGATGGCCGGTCGCCAGACGGCGTTCCAGGTTCTGGCTGTAGCGCGACATCGAATAGCAGAAGACGAAGTAGATCAGCGAGATGAAGATATAGGCCTCAATGCCGAACCCGCGCCATGCCGCATCCGACAGCGCCGCCTTGGCCGCGAGCGTCAGGTCGAAAATGCCGATGATGACCACCAGCGATGTGTCCTTGAACAAGGAAATGAAGATGCTCACCAAAGGCGGGATGACGATCTTGAGCGCTTGCGGCAACACGATCTTGCCCATTTTCTGCCAGTAACTCAGGCCGAGCGAGTCGGCACCCTCGTACTGGCCCTTGGGAATGGCCTGCAGCCCGCCGCGCACGGTCTCGGCGATATAGGCGGCAGCAAACATGATGATGGCGATCTGCGCCCGCAGCAGTTTGTCGATCGAGAATCCCTCGGGCAGGAAGAGCGGCAGCATCACCGAGGACATGAACAGCAGGCTGATCAGCGGCACGCCACGAATCAGCTCGATGTAGACCACGCACAGCGCCTTGATCGCCGGCATGTCGGAGCGCCGCCCCAAGGCCAGCAACACGCCGAACGGGAAGGCGAAGGCAATGCCAAAGGTCGATAGGATCAGGGTCAGCGGCAGGCCGCCCCAGCGCGCATTCTCGACATAGGTCAAGCCCAGCACGCCGCCCCACATCAACACCGCCACCACGCTCAGCCCCACCACCCAGATGAGGATGAGCACAGGCCGCCAGAAGCGCCGCATGCCGCTCATGATGATGACGGCGATCAGCACGAACATGGCAATCAGGGGACGCCATTGTTCGTCGTAGGGGTAGGTGCCGAACAGGATCAGGCGATGCTTTTCGACGATGAAGGCCCAGCAGGCCCCGCCCGAGGCGCGGCAGGTCTGGGCATCAGGGGCGCTGAAATCGGCCCGGATGAAGGCCCACTCGACCAGGGCCGGCACCAGCATGATGAGCAGCCAGGCCAGCAGCACCGTGGTCAGGACGGACAGGGGCGACGAGAACAGGCGTGTCTTCAGCCAGGCCCAGGGACCGGTATGTTGGCGCGGAGGCAGATCGTCGCGATCGGTTTGCGTTGCGGGGCTCATCTCAACGCTCCACCAGCGCGATGCGCTTGTTGTACCAGTTCATGAAGACCGAGATCGACAGGCTGACCGTCAGGTAGGCCGCCATGATGATCAGGATGCCCTCGATCGCCTGCCCGGTCTGGTTGAGGGTGGTATTGACCACGGAGACGATATCCGGGTAGCCGATGGCCACGGCCAGCGAGCTGTTCTTGGTGAGGTTGAGGTACTGACTGGTCATGGGCGGGATGATCACCCGCAGGGCCTGGGGCAGCACCACCAGGCGCAGCACCAGCGGACGGCGCAGGCCCAGGGCGCCGGCAGCCTCCCATTGGCCGCTGTTGACGGCCTGGATACCGGAGCGCACCACTTCGGCGATGAAGGCCGAGGTGTAGATCACCAGCCCGGCCAGCAATGCGGCGAACTCCGGTGTTAGCGTCAGGCCGCCCTGGAAATTGAAGCCCTTGAGCTGGGGCATGTCGAGCGCCAGCGAGGCACCGCTCAGCAGCCAACCGGCCACCGGCAAGCCGATCAGCAGGCCTATTGCCGCCCGCCCGAGGGGGAAGACCTTGCCGGTGTCCTGCTGGCGTTTGCGCGACCAGTGCCCCAGCACCAGGATGGCCACGATGGCCAGCCCCAGGCCAAGCAGCATGGCGTCCAGCGAGCCGCCCTCCAGGCCTGGCACCTTGATGCCCCGGTTGGAGATGAACACCCCCGGCAAGGGGTTGTGCGCCTGGCGCGGCCCCGGCATGTTCTCGGTGATCAGGGCATACCAGAAGAACAGTTGCAGCAGCAGCGGCACGTTGCGCATGACCTCGACGTAGAGCGAGGTCAGCCGGGCCACCAGCCAGTTCTTGGACAGCCGCCCGATACCGATCGCGATGCCCAGCAGGGTGGCCAGCACGATGCCGATCACGGCCACGCGCAAGGTGTTGAGCAAGCCCACCACGATGGCGCGGCCATAGGTGTCGGAGGGGTTGTAGGGAATCAGACTTTCGCCAATCGCGAAACCGGCCTCGCGGTCGAGAAAGCCGAAGCCGGTGGAGATGTTGCGCACCGCCAGGTTGTGCAAGGTGTTGGACACCAGGAACCAGGCGCCCAGCGCGACCAGGGCCAGCGCAACCACCTGGTAGATCACCGAGCGCAGCCCGGGATCATTCCAGCTCAGGCGGCGC
>JAEWJD010000150.1 GCA_023386765.1 Pseudomonadota bacterium
GGTGGTGCTGAATGTACTCGGACTGAGGCGATGCGCCACTGGCTGCGGCCATGTGAAATCCTACCCTGTTTGCAGTGCGCCACGACTTGCGTCGCGGAGCGCACGATGGTTAATTGCGCTAAGACAGCTTGCGAAACATCAGCAGTACGAGGTAGCCCTTGAGCGTCAGGATAAGCCCCAGCAATACCGCGGGCCACACCAACCAGGCCTGCGTGTAGTACCAGATCAGCCACAACAGCAACGCTGTCATGAATAGCTTGACCAGTTCGCCAAAGAAAAATGTCGCTGGATTGGGCCGCACGGACCTGACGACGTTAATGAGCAAGCGCAATGCAAACAAGGCATTGGGCAAGAAATATGCCCCCGCTCCCAATAACGCCGACGTCGCCGCCGCCGCTCCTGCAACAATCCCCGCGATTGCTGCCGCCACGAGTCCCATGAGCCCCTGAGCCAAAACGGCCATGAAGAGCTCCCGGCAGGCCCGCGCATTGATCGCCGCGCGGTCGGCATCGGTAAGTACCAAACTCTTCTGCATCAAGCATCCCCGCTGAGCCCGCCCTCGCGCCGCTGCGTATGACCGCAGGGCAATCGGGCCCGCTGCTTTCAAGACCTGTTCTCAGTGCCGATCCCGTATCGTTCACCCGGCACCGCACCGACCATTGCTGGCCGTTCGAACCCCGGTAAAAACGCCCGATTGCCTGTGGACAGGCCCCGGACGGGAATCGGGCCGCTGATCGTGGCCTCTCTTTGCGTTTCCGCCTAATTTCTATGGCCGCTTGGGCGCAGCTTTTTAAGCTACGTGTTTACCCGCAAGCGTCAAACCGCGAAAGTATAGCTTGAAAGCAATTCCACAGCCAAATCTAATCGGCGCCGCAAGATAGGGGCAGCGGCAGTCATTTCAAGAGCGGCTGGCCGGCAATCACCGGCTTCCTACAGGGAAAACTGCCGCACAATGCCTGTCCCGCGGGTCTTTGCACCCGTTGAGGCCCGCCAGAATGTTGCGTCACCGACACAAAATACGTGCAAATTTGTCGGATTAAGAAGAAAAAAGCCGCCGCCCGTCAAAATCGGACAGCGGCCTCGCAGACCGGCCATCGGCCGGCCCCACCTCAACGATGCTTGAAGTCGGGCTTGCGCTTTTCAACGAACGCAGCCATGCCTTCTTTCTGGTCTTCGGTGGCGAACAGCGAGTGGAACACCCGGCGCTCGAACAGCAGGCCTTCGTTCAGGGAAGTCTCGAAGGCGCGGTTGACGCACTCCTTGGCCATCATGGCCGACGGCAGCGACATCGAGGCGATCACGGTGGCGGCCTCCAGCGCCTCGTCCAGCAGCTTGTCTGCCGGCACCACGCGCGAGACCAGACCGGCGCGCTCGGCTTCCTCGGCTCCCATCATGCGGGCGGTCAGGACCAGATCCATGGCCTTGGCCTTGCCCACGGCATGGGTGAGACGCTGCGTGCCGCCGGCACCCGGGATCACGCCCAGCTTGATCTCCGGCTGGCCGAAGCGGGCGCTATCGGCAGCGATGAGGATGTCGCACATCATGGCCAGCTCGCAGCCACCGCCCAGGGCATAACCGGCCACTGCGGCGATCACGGGCTTGCGGATGCGCTTGAGGGTTTCCCAGTTGCGGCTGATGTAGTCGGTGCCGTACACATCCATGTACGACCAATCCTTCATGGCGCCGATGTCCGCACCGGCGGCGAAGGCTTTCTCGCTGCCGGTGATGACGATCGCGCCGATATCTGCGTCCGCTTCGAAAGCCAGCAGGGCCGCTCCCAACTCATCCATGAGCTGATCGTTCAAGGCATTGAGGGCCTTGGGTCGGTTCAGGGTCAACAGGCCAACCCGGCCACGGGTTTCAACCAAAACAAACGACTCGCTCATTGTGAATGTCTCCTGCGAAGTTGAACGAAGCTTGGAATACGGATAGTAGAGCCTGCCGGCACTAAAATGGACCAGGCCATTTTGCTGAGCAGGTTCTGGAATGAACGACAACGCCATACTTTACCGCCTCGAGCCCTTCGACCTGGCGGGTCACCGCTACCGGATAACCCTAACGGTGCCGCAGCCGGATCCGCTGGGCCAGCAGTTGTCGCTGCCAGCCTGGATTCCCGGCAGCTACCTGATCCGCGACTTCTCGCGCCAGATCGAAACGCTCACGGCACGCGCCGGCAAGCGGGTGCTGGACAGCCATAAGCTGGACAACCACACCTGGCGCATCGCCCCCTGCGAAGGCCCACTGGAAGTCGAATACACCGTCTATGCCTGGGACCTGTCGGTGCGCAGCGCGCACCTGGACGAAAGCCACGGTTTTTTCAACGGCACCAGCGTCTTTCTGCGCGTGCACGGCCAGGAGCAACGCCGCTGCCTGCTGGATCTGCAGGCCCCGGACCAGGCGCGAGGCTGGAAGGTCTACACCAGCCTGCCCTTAGCTGGCGGGCGCCATGGCGCACGACGCCATGGCTTCGGCCGCTACGAAGCCCCCGACTACGATGCCCTGATCGACCATCCCGTGGAGATGGGCACGCCCCAGGTGGTGCGCTTCGAAGCGCACGGCGCCCTGCATGAGCTGGTCTTCACCGGCGTGGTGCCGCAACTGGATCTGGGCCGCATCGCGCGCGATGTGCGACGCATCTGCGAGACCCAGATCGCCTTCTTCGAGCCGCGTTCGCGGCGTGCGCCTTTCCTGGACTGCGCCGATCGCTACGTCTTCATGACCATGGTGACCGGCGACGGCTACGGCGGCCTGGAACATCGTGCCAGCACGGCGCTCATGGCCGCACGCAAGGACCTGCCGATCATCGGCCAGGAGGGCCAGAGCGAGGGCTATCGCAATTTCCTGGGCCTGGTGAGCCACGAGTACTTCCACACCTGGAACGTCAAGCGCATCAAGCCCGCGGCGTTTGTGCCCTACGATCTGCAACGCCCCGACCTGACCCGCCTGCTGTGGGTTTTCGAAGGCTTCACCTCCTATTACGACGACCTGCTGCTGCTGCGTTCCCAGGCCATTACCGAAACCGACTATCTGCACTTGCTGGGCAAGACCATCAGCGGCGTGATGCGCAGTCCCGGGCGTCACAAGCAATCGGTGGCCGAGAGTTCTTTCGATGCCTGGACCCGCTACTACAAGCAAGACGAGAACTCGCCCAACGCGCTGGTGAGCTACTACACCAAGGGGTCATTGGTCGCGCTGGGCCTGGACCTGCTGATCCGCCGCGAAAGCGACGGTGCGTACTCGCTCGATGATGTGATGCGGCTGCTGTGGCAGCGCTTCGGGCGTGACTTCTATCGCGGCCCGCAAGCAGGCCTGGACGAAGACGCGCTGCCGGGCTTGATCCGCGAGGCGACCGGCGTGGATACGGCACGCTTCATCCAGCGCCATGCCTACGGCACCGACGATGTGCCGCTGGCCGATCTGCTGGCCGGACAAGGCATCACGCTGCGCTGGCAGGGGGGCGAGGGCTGCACGCTCGATGTCCGCGCGCGCCGCCAGGGCGACGCATTGACCCTGGCAACGGTGTTCGAGGGGGGGGCTGCGCATCGCGGCGGCCTGTCGGCCGGCGACGTGCTGGTGGCCATCGATGGCATCAAGGTCGACCCGGCCAGCGGCCTGGAACCGCTGTTGGCGCGCTATCGCCCGGGTGACCGGGTGCGGGTGCATGTCTTCCGGCGCGACGAGCTGCGCAGCTACCGCGTGCGCCTGGGCGCGCCCGAAGCGCTGGATTGCGAGCTCAGCCGCCGCTGACAGATCGCCCGCCGGTCCGGGTCGCGCAAGCCCGCAGCAGGCCTCAGCTCCGCTCCCAGCGGCGCTGGATATCCTTGGCAGCCACCACGCCGTCGGCCATGGCCGTGACCACGCAGGGATGGGCCCGGTTGGCGAC
>JAEWJD010000180.1 GCA_023386765.1 Pseudomonadota bacterium
ATGGCATCGGCGCCTGCCGCCAGCGCAGCCGCCGCCTCGTCGGGCAGCTCGATATTGGCTTCCAGCTTGATGCCGATACCATCGAGCGTGATGGCCGGCACGTCCCGCAGCAGACTCAGCTCGGCACGCTCTTCGGCATAGGCCCGTTGGCGGGCCCGGTACTCGGCCAGGATGCGTGGCGACGGATTGATCACCACCACCCCGCTGGCCCCATCCACGATCAGCATGTCGCCGTCGCGTGCCAGCTCACGCACATTGCCCAGCGCCACCACGGCCGGCACACCCATGCTGCGCGCCACGATGGCCGTGTGCGAGGTCGGGCCGCCCAGGTCGGTGACAAAGGCGGCGAACCGCCCTCCCCGCAAGCGCAGCATGTCGGCCGGGGAAATGTCGTGGGCCACCACCACCAATGGGTCATCACCCTCGAACTGGGAACCATCAGGCAGCAGAATCGAGCTGCCGGAGAGCACCTGCAGCACCCGCTCGATCACCTGGCGCACATCGGCGCCCCGCTCGCGCAGGTACTCATCCTCCATGGCGTCGAACTGCTCGCACAGGATCTGGCCCTGTGCGGTCAGCGCCCACTCAGCGTTATAGAAGCGTTCGGCGATGATGCCGCGGGCCTGCTCGGCCAGCAACGGATCACTGATCAGCAGACGGTGCACATTGAGCATCGCGCCAAGTTCGCGCGGCGCGTCCTCGGGCAGGTTGTCAGCCAGATGCAGCAGATCGGCCTGCGCCTGCTCCAGTGCGGCCGTCAGGCGCTGGCATTCGGCAGGCACGTCTTCGGGGGCCACGCGGTAGTGCGCGACTTCCAGCGCGGCAGCGCCCATCACCACGGCACGGCCGATGGCATAGCCACGCGCTACGCCTTTGCCGAACAAAGATAGAACGGGGCTGGCAATGCCAGCCCCGTTCCCGGAAACAGCCACTGCAGCCGGCACGACCTGCGCACCGGCGGAGACATGCGTGTGCGAACTATTGCTCTTCACCGAATTTGCCATCGAACAAAGATTGGATTTCAACCAACGCCTGATCGGCATCGTTGCCCGACGCATCGAGCTTGACGGTCACGCCTGGCCCCGCAGCCAGCATCATCACGCCCATGATGCTCTTGGCATTGACGCGCTGCGCGCCACGGGCGATGAAGATTTCGCTCTCGAACTTGCTGGCGAGCTGGGTCAGCTTGGCGGCGGCCCGTGCATGCAGACCGAGTTTATTGCTGATGACGATGTCTAAGGTAGGCATGGTTTGTATCGAATCGCGGCCTCGATCGCAGGCCGGGCTTGATGGAAGAGCCTGAGGCTCAATGTCAGTCTACACGCAAGCAGCCCTGCACACCGCCGGCCAGCGCTTTTTCCCGCGCCTCGGCCAGCGACATATTGCGATAAGTCAGGGCGCGCATCAGCATGGGCGTATTAAGGCCGGCCAGCAGACAGCACTGCACGCCCTGCGCACGCGCATCGGCCACCGCGCGCTTGGCAATATTGGCGGGCGTGGCACCGATCAGATCGGTCAGCACCAACACCCCCTGCCCGCGATCCACGCGCAGCACATCCTTGAGCACCAGCGGCGCCATGTCGTCCGGCATATCCTGCGGTTCGATGTCATGCACGGCCAGCACATCGGTAGCCTCGCCCAGCACGTGCCGCACGCTTTCGCGCATGGCATTGCCCAGCGGGGCATGAACGACGATGACGATCCCGGGCATGGCCGCAGCCTCAGGCCACGGCGCTTTCAAGCGCCTGGGCAAAACGATCTGCCACGTCATAGCCGGTCTGCTCGGTGATTTCCACGAAGCAGGTCGGGCTGGTGACGTTGATCTCGGTGATGTAGTCGCCGATCACATCCAGGCCGATCAGCAGCAGGCCGCGCCCGACCGTCTTGGCCGCCACCGCCAACGCCAGCTCGCGCTCGCGCGGCGACAGGGGCTGGGCCACGCCGCGACCACCGGCCGCCAGGTTGCCGCGCGTCTCGCCAGCCAGGGGAATCCGGGCCAGCACGAACGGCACCGGTTCACCGCCAATGATCAGCACGCGCTTGTCGCCCTTGACGATCTCGGGAATGTAGCGCTGCGCCATGATGGTCCGCGTTCCGTTGTCGGTCAGCGTCTCCAGGATGGCGTTGCGGTTGGGGTCATTGTGTTGCAGGCGGAAAATGCCCGTACCACCCATGCCGTCCAGCGGCTTGACGATCACATCACCATGCTCGGCATGGAAGGCCTTGATGCGCGCCATGTCGCGCGACACCAGCGTGGGCGCGGTCATGCCCGCCACCTCGGTAATGGCCAGTTTCTCGGGATGGTTGCGAATTGCCGCGCCACCGTTGAACACCTTGGCACCCTGGGCCTGCGCGTACTCAAGCAAATGCGTGGAGTACACGTACTCCATGTCGAAGGGCGGGTCCTTGCGCATCAGGACCGCACCGAAAGTCTCCAGCGGCACATCTATCGCCGGCCCGGACTCGCGCCACCAGCCGGCCTCATGCAGATCGGCCTGCGGCAGCAGCTCGATCGGCTGACTGCGGGCGCTGACGGTGCCGCCCTCGATGAACAGATCCCCCTGCAGTGCCACGCTCAAGGTATGGCCGCGTGCAACCAGGGCCCGCATCATGGCGACGGAGCTGTCCTTGTATGCCTTGAGCTGCGGCAAGGGGTCGATGATGAACAAGACGTGCATTGACTTACCTGACACCTCTGCCCCGCCACACTCACTGGGAGATGCGAAGCCGGAAAACATGTGATCGCCTGCCGGCAGCAGCGAGGCGATAAAAGCAAACCGGCCCGCTGCCCTCTTGAGCGAGGACGCGGGCCGGTATTGCAGGATCAACTGGCCGAATCAGTCTTGGCGGCCTTTTTCTTGGGCGCCAGCACCATGACCATCTGCCGACCTTCGAGTTTCGGCATGGCTTCGACTTGCGCCTGTTCGGTGATGTCGTCGCGCACCCGCTCGAGCACTCGCATGCCAAGCTCCTGGTGGGCCATTTCACGACCACGGAAACGCAGCGTCACCTTGACCTTGTCGCCCTCTTCGATGAAGCGGCGCAGGTTGCGCAGCTTGACCTGATAGTCGCCCTCGTCGGTCGCAGGACGGAATTTGACTTCCTTGACCTGGATGACCTTCTGCTTGGAGCGGGCCTCGGCCTGGCGTTTCTGCTCTTGATACTTGAACTTGCCGTAGTCCATCAAGCGGCAGACTGGAGGATCGGCGTTGGGCGCGATTTCGACCAGATCCACGTCAGCTTGCTCGGAAAGACGGAACGCATCGGCAATCTTGACGATGCCAAGCTGTTCTCCTTCCAGACCTATCAGGCGCACCTCGGGGACGCGGATTTCACCGTTGATGCGAACGCTTTTTTCAGTGGCGATGTTGAAAACTCCTAGAAAAGTTAGACAGCCTTGCTGTCCGGCTGAACGACGTTGCGCCGGGTGGCGACGTCTTCACTCAGGCGAGCGACGAAGTCATCGAACGGGATGGCGCCCAGATCCAGGCCGCCCAGTCCCCGCACGGCGACAGCGCCGTTTTGCGCCTCCTTGTCACCTACGACAAGGATGTACGGAACCTTCTGAAGGCTATGTTCCCGGATTTTACGAGTGATCTTTTCACCACGCAAATCCGCCTGCACTCTAAAGCCTTGTTTTTTCAGGCCTTGTGTGATTTTCGCCGCATATTCGGCAGAAGACTCGGAAATGCAGCACACAACGGCCTGCACCGGAGCCAGCCAGGGCGGCATCGCACCGGCGTGGTTTTCGATCAGCATGCCGATAAAACGCTCCAGCGAACCCAGAATCGCCCGGTGCAACATGACTGGCGTACGGCGCTGGTCACTCTGATCGACATACTCGGCACCCAGCCGCTGCGGCATCGAGAAATCCACCTGGATGGTGCCGCACTGCCAATGACGGCCGATGGCATCCTTGAGGGTGTACTCGATTTTCGGGCCATAGAAGGCGCCCTCGCCCGGGGTGATTTCAAACTCGCAACCGGTGCGGCGCAGGCTTTCCATCAGGGCGGTTTCCGCCTTGTCCCAGATCTCGTCGCTGCCGATGCGCTTTTCGGGGCGCGTGGCCACCTTGTAAAGCACGTCGGTAAAGCCGAAATCACGATAGACATCCTGCAGCAGCGCCGTGAACTGGGCGCACTCGTCCTGCAGCTGGTCTTCGGTACAGAAAATGTGGCCATCATCCTGCGTAAAGCCGCGCACGCGCATCATGCCGTGCAGCGAGCCCGACGGCTCATTGCGGTGGCACTGGCCGAACTCGCCATAGCGCAGCGGCAGCTCGCGATACGAATGCAGGCCGGCATTGAAGATCTGCACGTGGCCCGGGCAATTCATGGGCGTGAGACCGTAGACCCGGTTCTCCGACTCGGGCGTGAACATGTTCTCGCGGTAGTTGTCCCAGTGCCCGGTCTTTTTCCAGAGCGACAGATCCAGGATCTGAGGCGCCTTGACCTCCTGATAGCCGTTGTCGCGGTACACGGCGCGCATGTACTGCTCAACCTGCTGCCACAGCGTCCAGCCCTTCGGGTGCCAGAAGATCAGGCCCGGCGCCTCGTCCTGGAAGTGGAACAGGTCCAGCTCGCGCCCGATCTTGCGATGGTCGCGGCGCTCGGCCTCTTCCAGCATGTGCAGATAGGCTTCCTGGTCTTCCTTGGTCGCCCAGGCCGTACCGTAGACGCGCTGCAGCATCTCGTTGTTGCTGTCGCCGCGCCAGTAGGCGCCAGCGACCTTCATCAGCTTGAAGACCTTGAGCTTGCCCGTGGACGGCACGTGCGGACCACGGCACAGGTCGATGAAATCGCCCTCGCGGTACAGGCTGATCGTCTGGTTGGACGGGATCGAGGCGATGATCTCGGCCTTGTAATCCTCGCCGATGCTCTTGAAGAAGGCCACCGCGTCATCACGGACCCATTCTTCACGCGTGACCACCTCGTCCTTGCGGGCCAGCTCGGTCATCTTTTTCTCGATGGCCTGCAGGTCCTCGGGCGTGAAGGGGCGTTTGTACGAGAAATCGTAGTAGAAGCCGTTGTCGATCACCGGCCCGATGGTCACCTGGGCTTCGGGAAACAGGGACTTGACCGCGTAGGCCAGCAGGTGGGCCGTCGAGTGGCGGATCAGATCCAGCCCATCGGCGTCCTTGGCCGTCACGATGGCCAGCCCCGCATCCTGTTCGATGCGAAAGCTGGTATCGACCAGCTTGGGTTCTTCGTCATTGAGCGTGACGCGGCCGGCCAGTGCCGCCTTGGCCAGGCCGGTTCCGATGGACTGCGCCACCTCGGCGACCGTGACCGGCCCGGGATATTGACGCTGCGAACCATCCGGCAAAGTGATTTGTACCATCGTACGGGTTTCCTGGATGAAATTTCCTGGACGAAAAATGAAAAACGCGGCTGGCTAGCCGCGTTTTATCTGCCTGTTTGCTTTGCGTTTCACTGCCTGCCGGCAAAAAACACCACGAACGACTCAACGCGACATGGGGCGAGAGG
>JAEWJD010000181.1 GCA_023386765.1 Pseudomonadota bacterium
CCCACCCCCCGTGCCAAGATCGGTAGCGGCGACCGAGGTTCCGAGCGCAACCTCGCGGGCAACCGCTTGCCCCAGGATGCCCCGCTGCTGATCGTGCCGGTGGTCGAGGACAACATCGAACAGGCCATCAGCGGCGCCATCGGCGCGGTGGGCCCGGGCGACACCTTGAACGTCAACATCATGGGCACCGGCGGCTCGCAGGTGCGCGTGACCGTGGACGCCGACGGCCAGCTGGTCGTGCCCATGCTGGGCAAGGTGCAAGCCGGCGGCAAGACGCCTGCCGCGATCAGCCAGCAGATCGAGAAAAGCCTGCGCAGCAAGGGCTACATGGTGGATCCGCAGGTCGCCATCGAAGTCATCACCCTGCGCAGCCGCATCGTGTCGGTGCTCGGTCAGGTCGAACGCCCCGGGCGCTATCCCCTGGAGGGCCGTCTCTCGGTGCTGGAGCTGCTGGCCATGGCCGGGGGCGCGGCACCCGATGCCGGCGAGATCGCCACCGTGGTGCGCCGCAAGGGCGGCGGCAACGAGCGGCTCAATCTGTACATGGGCAACCGCCAATCGCCGTCGCGCCCCCTGCAGGACACCGAGCTCGAACCCGGTGACGTCGTATTCGTGCCCCAGGCGCCGCGCTTCTATGTCTACGGTGAGGTCGGCAAGCCTGGGGCCTACCCGATCGAGCAGGGCCTGAACGTGATGCGGGCGCTGGCCCTGGCCGGCGGACTCACGCCGCGCGCCTCCGACAGCCGCATGAACATCAACCGCACCGACGTGCTGACCGGCGAAATCACCGAGAAACGCGTCAAGCTCACCGACGCCATCCAGCCTGGCGACGTCCTTCACGTCAACGAACGCTTCTTCTGATGGCCATGCGCGCCCCTCTTCGCCTGACCCGGCGCCGCGCACTGCTGTGCGCCCTGGCGCTGGCGCCGGCCTGCCTGGCGCTGCCCGCCCTGGCGGCCCAGCCTTATGCCGTGGTGATGGGCGACTCCATCGCCGAAGGCGAAATCGAACGCAAGGGCCGCCTGAACGTCCAGGGCCAATTCGTACCCGACTACCCTTCGCAGCCGGGTCAGCTGTCGCATGAACTGGCTGCCTATTCCGGGGTGTTCCATTTCAATCACGGGATCGGCGGACAGACATCCTCGCAGGTACGGGCACGTTGGCCGCGCGACGTGCTGGCGCAGCAGTTCGACCCCGGCGACGGCCGCGGCCCGCGTACCCTGCCCGAAGGCACGCGCCCCAGCCTGGTCTATCTGCATGCCGGCATCAACGACATCGCCATGGCGCAACTGCCGTTGCAGGTCATGCAAGACAACTTTCGCTACTTTGCACAGTCGGCGGCCGACCACGGCATCGTGCTGGTGATCGACAATGTGGGCGCCTACCTGGGCATGACCGACGCCATGGCGGCCCAGGCCCGCGCCTTCAATGACTGGCTGCGCAACGAGCTGGCGCCGGCCTACCCGAACGTGCGCATCGTCGACTACCTGGATTGGTCCAGCGGCGGCACCCAGGATTTCCTCAAACTGGCGCCAGGCCGCTTCGCCGATGGCGTGCACCCCTCGGCGCAGGGTTATGCGGACTTCGCGCGCTACGTCCACGACACGCTGGCATTACCCGCCGGCAGCCCCGTACGTTATTGATACGCCGGCCCTCCCGGGCCGGCCACGACACCATGATTCTGGACGCGAATTCGATTCCGAACGGCTCGGTGCTGGAGGCCGACCTGTGCATCGTCGGCGCTGGCGCAGCCGGTATCACGCTGGCCCTGGCCCTGCAGGACAGCGGCCTGGATGTGCTGCTGCTCGAAAGTGGCGGCGACGGCGATGACGCCGCGACCCAGGCGCTCTACGAAGGCAGCGTGGCCGACGAGAAGCTGCACAGCGCTCCGGATCGCTATCGTCAGCGCCGCATGGGCGGCTCGACCACCATCTGGGGCGGGCGCTGCATGCCGTTTGATCCGATCGACTTCGAGGCGCGCGACTACATCGCCCACAGCGGCTGGCCCATCGGCCCCCAGGCGCTGCAGGACTACTATCCGCGCGCCAACCAGCTCTGCGAGGCGGGCGAGTTCGCCTATACGGTGCAGACCGCCTTCCACCATCCGGTGCGCGCAATGATCGAAGGCTTCGATAGCGCGGCCTTCTCGACCGATACGCTGGAACGTTTCAGCTGCCCGACCGACTTCAGCCGCCGCTATGCCCAGGCGCTGGCCGCCGGTCCGCTGCGCGTGCTGCAAAACGCCAATCTGTGCCGCCTCGACAACGGCGAAGCGGGCCAGCCGGCCGGCCCGGCCCATGTGCGCACCCTGGGCGGCGTGGCATTCACGGTACGCGCCCGCGCCTATGTGCTGGCCACCGGTGGCCTGGAAACCGCGCGCCTGCTGCTGGCCAGCCCAGGGCCAAGCGGACATGGCCTGGGCAACCGCCACGATGTCGTGGGCCGCTACTACATGTGCCACCTGGCCGGTACCATCGGCGAGGTGGATCTGGGCCAGGCCAGCTCGGTCTGGCACGGCTACGAAATCAGCGATGAAGGCGTCTATTGCCGCCGCCGGCTGGCGCTGCGCCCGCAGGCGCAACGCGAACTGCAGGCCGGCAATTTCGTGGCCCGCCTGCACCATCCGCGCATTCCCGATCCCGGACACGGCAACGGCATTCTGTCGGCGCTCTATCTGGCGCGCCCGATCGTGCCCTACGAGTATGCCAAGCGACTCTATGGCGATACACCCGGCGGCCTGGGCCTGTGGCTGCGCCACCTGCGCAACGTCTTGCTGGGGATGCCTGCGACCACGGCCTTCCTGTGGCACTGGCTGACCCGGCGCACGCTGGCCGAGCGCAAGTTCCCGTCCATCATCGTGCATCCGCGCAACCGCCGCTACAGCCTGGACTTCCATGCCGAGCAGGAGCCCAACCCCGACAGCCGCGTCACCCTGAGCGAGGCGCGCGACGCGCTCGGCGTGCCCAAACTGCACGTCGACTGGCGTTACACGGCGCGCGACGTGGCAACCGTGCAAAGTGCGCTGGCGGCCCTGGCCCAGGCCTTGCGCGACAGCGGCGTGGGCCGCTTCGACTATGATCCTGCCTTGGTGGAAACCGAGATGACGCGGTACGGCGCCTATGGAGGGCATCACATCGGCACCGCCCGCATGGGCGACGACCCGCGTAGCAGCGTGGTCGATGCCGATTGCCGCGTCCACGAAACCAGCAACCTTTATGTCGCCGGCTCGGCCGTCTTCCCCACGTCCAGCCAGGCGAACCCCACCTTGACCATTGTCGCCCTGGCCTTGCGCCTGGCCGCGCACCTGCGCGTGCGCCTGCAAGCCTGAGCTCGCTCCCGGGATACGTTGAACGATGAAACAGACGATTTTGGTATTAGGCGCAGGCGGCTATGTCGGCCGCCGGGTGGTGGCGGCAC